>NZ_JAMXXM010000015.1:0-65607 GCF_024129715.1 Acinetobacter lwoffii | reverse complement strand
TTATGCGTTGATCGCAGATTTCCTGCAAGACCGACAATCGTTTAAGTTCTTTATCCGACATAGACACCAACATATCAAACCGTCCGCTAAGAAAATTGCAAAAGTGCATATTCTAAAAGCGGACATTTTTACTTTGGAGAAACCGGACATTTCTATTTTGGAGTTACAAATAGTATTTCGTATAATGTATATTATGTTAAATTGAGTACATGATACTTTAAGTTCATATCCTCCTTGTCCATAAAAGTTAATTTTGAAATTTTTACCAAAGCTATCTTCTATCAGCATATCTATAAATAGTATCCAGATCTTTTTCAATCGAACCAGAAACGATATTAGGTAAAACCTGATTCACCTTCACAAAGATTTTTTCAGGATAGCCGACCTGATACGACTGACAGTCTTTCTGTAAAAAACGATAAAACTCTTGTGCGACAAAATCAGGATCATCCATTTTAGTTCCCAGTGCCTGATTCATCTCTGTAACATTTGCATCATTCATTTCCGTTATCGTTGCCCTTGGTGAAAAATAACGAAATTGAATCGAGGTATTACTATACTCACGTGCCAAGGCTTCGGTAGCACCACGCAAGGCGAATTTACTGGCACAATAACTGACATAACCCGGATAGCCAATGCTGCCAAAGGTAGAGCCAATATGAATGATCTGGCTTGGCTGAGTTTTTGACATCAATGGAATCATGCCTTGTACCAGTTGCAAGGGATAGACCACATTAATCAGCATCATCTGTTCCATCACTTCCTGTGACTGCTGTGAGAACAGACTGAAATCATTGATGCCAGCATTATTGATGTAATAGTGGATTGGGGTATTCAATGTGGCCAGTGCATGAATCAGCTCATCACGGCTCTTCTGCTCAGCCAGGTCACAGCAGATCCCTTGCAGTTGTATATCCGGATAACGCTGTGCCAGTTTTTCACCTAATTTTCGCAAAGTCTGTTCATTACGTCCGACCAAAACCAGATTCAGGCCATTTTTCCCAAGAATATCGGCAATGGCCTGACCAATGCCACCGGTTGCACCTAGAAGAACTGCTGTTAAATTGGACATAGATCACTTCTCTTATGGTTGAATTTTTTAGATGTCTTTTTCTGCTTTGCTTAAAAGTCAGGATTCAGGCCCAGCCCCATACAGATATACAATTTACGCTGCTCAAGTGGCACCAAGATTTCACGTCGGCCATGCATAAAGCGTTTGTTGTCGATAATCACCAGATCACCATCCTGCCAGTCAATTTCTGAGGTCTGGGTTTCACAACGCTCTGCCAGTTCTGCGAGTAAGTCTGAACTGATCTCTGAACCATCAGCAAAATAAAAACGGGGTTTTTCATAATTGTAAGAAGGTCCCAGTAAGGTATTGGCAAAGGCTGGAACACCCTTAAGATTGTCATGGCGGATCATCGGCATATTTAAATGGTAGTGCACTCTCCCATCATGTGCGGGACTGATCCGCTGGCCGGGTATCATCTGGATAAACTGCTGTAGCTCCTGCTGGCCGACTTGCTCTGCATCTTCAATATTCAAGGCAGTGGCCACATACTTCTGCCAGATCGGTTTGGGTAAATAACGGCTAATGGTCATCGGCTCGGTAAATTTCTGCTTGAGAGCATCCGACATATTTTTCCAGACTTCATGCCCATCACATAAGGTAGTCTGCGAACCACGCGAGGCACTTTTCTCACTGAAAAAGGCGATAATATCGGACGGTAAAGGCGTCGTACCATTTTCAATATGCAGTCCCATGGCCTGGGTGCCGGCATCAACTTTCTGAGACTGGCGAGTGACATTTTCGCGTGCAGGATCATAAGTCAGCCGCTGGCATAACCTATTCATGAGTTCACTAAACGAGGTCACGTCATAGTGTTCATGTCTTAACAAAACCCAACCCTGCTCTACTAATTGCGTTTTAATCTGTTTAGGTGTGGTGTTCAAAGCTCGCTGTGCAATATTCATGTGTTCTCTCTCATTCAACAGATCTATGGGTCTGTGAATTATGCAAAAATAAGTTGGGACTCGTCCGGCATCAGTTCAGCCTGAAACTTTTGCTGAATCTGCTGTCTGCGCAGTTTGCCGTTGTCGGTCAACATCTGGTTGTCTAAAGAAAATGGCTCTGGAGACCTACACCAGTGTTTAACCTGCGCATAGTCCGGCATCCGGCTATTGGCCCGCTGAAGTGCTGCTGCCAGTTGCTGGTCTTGCGTATCATCCGGGGCATAAATCACGGCCGAAAGATGTGGCTGGGCTTCGCCAAAAATGGCAATCTGCTGGATTTCCGGCTCGGTCAGACTGTTGGATTCGACCCATTCCGGAGAAATATTACGTCCAAAACTGCTGATAATTATCTGCTTGATGCGTCCGGTAATGTACAAATAGCCATCCTCATCAAAATATCCGGCATCACCCGTATGAATATACGGTGTCGCAGTCATGTCATTGACATAACCCAGCATGGCATTACCCTTCACTACTAATTCGCTGTTGGCTGCAATCTCAACTTCGACATGCGGTAAAATCCGGCCCACACTGCCAATGCGGCGTGCACCCGGCAGATTCAGACTGACCACCGAGGCACACTCGGACAGGCCATAACCCTCATAAACCGGAAGGTTAAGTTGCTTACACTGTTTGAGTAAATCAGCAGAGACTTTCCCTCCACCGACCGCAATAAATTTCAGCGTCTTGAAACCTGCAGCCCCGTGTTCAGCGCTATATTCCACAATCGCTTTCAGCATCTGCGGTAATAAAATCACACTTTCGATTTGATAGCTCTGCAGTGCATTTACAAACCGTTGTGTATCAAAAGTATGATTAGATGTCAGGCCAAACTGGCTCACCTCACCGACTACTACAGCGCGCCCCATGCTCAGTGCGACATAAATGCCGGCAATATTTTCCAGCAAGGTGGCAAATGGAATCAGGCACAAATGCCGTCCAAGCTGACTGCTGGCCAATGCATGACTGAGTGAATGCGTAATTGATTCTATGGTGTCTTCAGCCAGACACACGCCTTTCGGTGTCCCCGTACTGCCAGAGGTATAGGTGATTTTTGCCGGCTGCTGGGTTTGTAAAGAAGATGAATACTGTACTGCCTGTTCTAGCTGAAAAAAGCGTGCATGTAGCTGGCCAGCAATAAAAATCTCATCTCTACTCATGTCTTGAGCCAGATTTAACAGCCATTCTGGTGCAGAGAAAGATTCATCCAGAATACAGAGCAGCTCTGTTTGGCTGTCGGAAAGCAGATGCCGTACTTGGGCTACAGTAAAAAATAGAGGAACAGGTATTACAGTCATGCCGGCTTTTTGTGCGGCAAGATCGACCACAATCCAGTCGATGCTGCTCACGCCCCATAAGGCCAGATGGCGCAGATTAAGCTGCTTGAAACCGGCACTCAATAATTCTACCCGCTGCTGTAGCTCCGCATAGCTGAGGGTTGCCTGTGTGGTGACTACCGCTTCTAGCTGCGGATATTGTCGTGCTTGCAGGCTGATACGTTCAAATAAAGCAGTCATCATTTAAATTCTGTGCCTCGCTGATCAAGCAAAATGCTTTAATGACTAAATTGATAAAATTGACGAGCGACTTGTAGGGCCTCTGCCACATCAATCGCCAGCACATAAGGTTTCTGCTGGTAATAACTGCCCCACAGGCGTTGTGCCTCTCCAAGGACTTGCGGGTCAGCCTTTTCAAGCACATGAAAATGTAATCCCATTTGTTGCAGCACATAACGCACAGCGGCTGTCCCGGTACATACTGCCCATTCGATGTGTTGCTGCGAGAGATGAAAAACCAGAAAGGCCACCATCAGTTTGGCTTTGTCCATATCTAGTGCTGCAAGATTGCCAATTTCTACCACTTTGTCTCGACTGACCTGGGTTTGGCTCAGTTTACTTAATGTGTTTTCAACGGGTTCATCGAGATACTGTTCCAGAAAGGCATTAAATTGATTTAAATGCTGCATACCAATCACCACCTGCATCTCGGCGCCTTGATAACCTGCAAACAGGGTCGAAGAGAAGCTCGATACAGTGGCCTGATGGACTTGCTGATATTTTTCCTGAATAAAATGTTCCAGGCTACGGCGTTCAGGTGTCTCGCTTTGTTCTACAGTTTTGACCGTCAAATGTAGCGATTGATCCTGTGCTGAAATTACCGGATACGCCGGAGGTACTTGTAGTAAAAATTTATTGTGATTGATTTGTTTTTTATATTCAGGCTGCTTGAAATATGTATTTAGAAAGTGAATCTGACTAGATAAATAAGGATCAAAACTGAACTTGATCATTTGGCTCACACCACGAAATTAACTTGCTACTCAAGATAGAAGCCCAAACTTAAAAAATTCTTAATTTTGTGCAAAAGAATGTAAAAGCTGTGTGTATAAAAAATCCAGAGAACGGCCGGTTTTTTTAAGAGCATTTTAAGATTGAAAATTTAAGTTAATCCTATCTCTTGTTAACTGAAACTGTTCTATGTCTTCCTACCGCTCACCTTATAAAGGCACCTCAGGAACGCAGCGTATTTTTAATGCGACCCGTTATTCCCTGGCTGGTTTTAAAACCGCCTTTCAAAATGAGGCCGCCTTCCGGCAAATTCTGCTGATCAACCTTATTTTGATTCCTCTAAGCTTTTGGATGCCGGTTAGCCGGGTTGAGCAAGCACTGATGGTCGCCGTGTGCCTATTGGCGTTGATCATTGAACTGATTAACTCAGCGATAGAGGCAGTGGTAGACCGGATTTCCATGGAACGGCATGAACTGTCTAAAAATGCCAAGGATATGGGCAGTGCGGCTCAGTTTGTAGCACTCAGTTTAATTGCTCTGACTTGGGGCATCATTTTGGCTGGTCATTTGATTTGACCTCTGCTCTTGCTACTGCCTGAAATGGACAACTTAAAAATGATCACTGACCGTTCCCGATTTTTACTGGCCCAAACTTTACTTTTGATCTTCAGTTTTTTGATTCTTCTCAACTTCTTTGACATTGGAGGAGTGCTGGACTTACAGCTCATCTATCCCTTTATCGATGATCAGGGTCAATTTCCCCTTCGACAACAATGGGCACTGGCAGAACTCAATCATCGCTATGTTAAAGACCTGCTGATTCTGGTGTATATCACATTATTACTGGCCTGGTTGGCATCACTAAAATGGCAGAACTGGCATACGCGGCGCTGGGAATTTGGCTATTTCTTTAGCATGGTGGTGCTGACCACGGCCTCGATCGGAATTTTAAAATCTCAGTCGGCCCATGCCTGTCCCTGGGATATGACCATACCTACCCATAACGGGATTTTGTGGGATTTTAGTGCCACTGCGGGCCACTGTTTTCCTGGGGGGCATGCATCTAGTGGTTTTGCGTTGATGGCTGGTTATTTTGTTTATCGCATTTCTAACCGCAAGCGTGCTTATTTTCTTCTGATCGCTGCAGTAATTTTAGGGTTGACCATGGGCTGGGCACAAATGATGCGCGGAGCACATTTCCTGAGTCATAATTTATGGACTGGCTGGATTATCTGGTGCATGAATGTCATTGGCTATACGCTGTTTAGCCATAAACTACCCATAGAAAAGACCACTCCTATACTCTCTAGTATCAGGCAACCTTAACTCCAAAAAAACCAGAAGCTTATTCGCTTAGGCTTCGATTAAAGGAAGCTTGACCTGTACACAAAGGCCACTCAGATTGGTACTTCGCGAAAATTCCAGTGTTCCACCCAAGCGCTCGGTGGCTTTATCTACAATGGATAAACCCAAACCGCTGCCAATTTCTGCATGGTTATGAATCCGATAGAAGCGTTGCCGGATCTGAGTGAATTGAGCAGGATCTATCCCTGCCCCACTGTCTTCAATTTGTAAAACCGCCTGCTGGCCTTGCTGGAAAATTGATACATTGATCACGCCATCCTTCGGACTATATTTAATCGCATTATCAATCAGGTTATAAATGATTGAGTGCAAGGCCGAGGCTTGGCCCTGAATCAACAGTTCCTGCTGCTGCTCTACCCCTAAATCAATCTCTTTTTGTAGCGCTAGTTGAATCAGTTCTTCGATACAGGTGACTGTCATCTGATTCAGTGATAACAATTGAACAGGCTCACTCAAACCTTCGGTCACATCCTGTTTGGCCAGACTTAATAACTGGTTGACCAGATGCTGCATACGCAAAATGCCTTGGCTCAAATTATGGATAGACTCGCTCTGCGGAAACTGCTGTAGCAAAATTTGTACCTGTAAATTCAAAGCCGTCAGTGGCGTGCGTAATTCATGGGCAGAATCTGCTACAAATTGACGTTGTTCCTGTTGGGCCAGAGAAATGCGACCAAACAAATAATTCATTTCCTGAATGGTCGGTTCCAGCTCTAAGGGATAATCTTTCATTGCAATTGGCTTTAAGTCTTGTGCCTTGCGGCTGGCCAATTCAGTTTTAAAATCATTAAGGGGCTGAAAATTTTTCCGGATCATCCAGCCTAAACCGAATAATGCAAAAGGTAAAAAAAGCACATAAGGAAGAAACATATTGGCTGCCAGCTCCAGAGCCAGTTCCTGCCGGACATTTTGCTGCTGGCTCACCTGAATCTGTAATTGCTTACCAGGAATAATATAAGTTAACCAGGTTCCATACGGCGTTTGATGCTTGTAGAAACCTGCTTTCTTGACCGGCGCCACCAGAACATCCTGCGGATGCAAAGAAGTGGCTGTATCTGTATAGGACCAGATATCTACAAATAAATCTTCTTCACTGTATTGTTTGGCTAGATCAATTTGGCTTTGTAAAGGTTGTGGATGATTTTCTGCAATGCGCTCTGCCAGACTTTGCATCTGTTTATCCAGTACTTCATTAATTTCTTCGAGCGCAATTCGGTATGCTGCAAAGATCAGCACACAGCCCAATACCACGCTAAACAGTGAAATATAAATAACCAGACGTTTTTGCAAGGAATAACGTTTCTGCATGGCGCTCATCCTAAACGATATCCTAGCCCACGTATGGTACGGATGAAGTCTTTTCCTAATTTTGCCCGCAGATGATGGATATAGACTTCCACCGTATTACTGCTGACATCACTGTCAAAGTCATAAAGCTTGTCTTCTAAATCATTTTTAGAAAAAATTTTATTCGGATGATTTAACATGGCCATTAAGATGGACCATTCCCGGTTGGATAATTCTATAGCCTGTCCATTAAACAGAGCGATATGCTGCTCTAGATCTAGTTCCAAACTGCCGTGTGATAATTTCTTATTCGTATCTATCCCGGTATTTTTTAAACCACTACGGCGTATTAAGGCATGAATACGGGCCAGCAACTCGTCAAATTCATAAGGCTTGATTAAATAGTCATCTGCTCCCTGATTCAGCCCATCTACCCGGTTTTGTAACTGATCCCGGGCGGAGATAATCAGCACCGGTAAATTCGGAAACTTCTGCCGGATATTTTTTAGCACCAGAATGCCATCCATCATCGGCAAGCCTAAATCGAGCAGGACAATATCGTAGACCTGCTGCTGTAACTGTTTTAAACCCTCAATCCCATTATTGACCCAATGCACATCAAACTGATGCAGCTTGAGCAATGTTTCAGTCGACTCGGCAATCATAAAGTCGTCTTCAATAATTAGTATTTTATGCATTTCAAGCTCTGTTCTTTAATGATGGTGAGCATTGTGCAAGCATATCATTTGTAGCTTCAGTCACTTGCGTTTTTATATCCAGCAAGCTTAATAAACTAGGGAAAAGATGATCCTGACTACGGGCCTGTCCGGTCTGTGTTTTTAAACAGCTTAGCTGCCGGGCATTGTACTGTTGCCAGATATCGGAAAACCACATCAGCATCGGGACATGGGTTTGCTGGGTCGGTGCCATACTATAAGGTGCACCATGCACGTATAAACCATGCTCTCCGGTAGATTCTCCATGATCAGACAGGTACCAGAAACCGGTCTGATACTGTGTTTGCTGCTTTAAAGTTTCAATGATTTGAGCAAGGACATGGTCTGTATATACAATCGAATTATCATAACTATTCTTTAATTCTTCAGCACTACAGCCCTGAATGGCATTGCTATTACAGGTTGGTTGAAATGGCTGATACGGCGTTTTGGAACGCTTGAAATATGCTGGCCCATGACTGCCCATCTGATGCAGCACAATTAACTGCGGTTTCTGGTTATTTTTATCCAGATGCGCCAGATAATCTTTCAGACTATCCACCAAGATTTCATCAAAACATTCACCAGAAGCATCACACCACTTCTGTTTCAGTTGTGCCGGAATCTGATACTTTTGTACCCGGTCACAGGCACCTTTACAGCCTGAGTTATTATCAATCCAGGTCACCTGATATCCGGCGCGCTGAGCAATATCCAGCAAACCTTCACGGTGGCTGGCTAGCTGTTCATCATAGGTTTCACGTGACATGCCCGAAAACATACAAGGCACTGAAACGGCAGTTGCAGTTCCACAAGAGCTCACCTGATTGAAATTAATCACCGCTAACTTGCTCAGTTCAGGATTGGTATTGCGCGCATAGCCATTTAAAGCAAAACTCTCGGCACGTGCAGTTTCTCCAACAACTAGCACCATCAATTTGGGATGATCCTGCATTTGGGCCTGCTGTAACAGATGTGCATCTTCGCCAAAAGCCACCAAAGGTAAATTCGCTTTAGGTGCTTTCTTTTTATAATAGGACAAGGTGGACGCGATGCTATTTTGTGGAGAAAGCATACCCTTCAGATCGCGGTGCTCACGGAAGATGGCGGCATAATCGACATAGAAACAGAACAATAAACCTAGAATCAGTCCGAGTGAGACTACACTGCTCAGGCTTTTATGCACCAGCTGATGCCCAAGCGATGCAGGCTGAATTTTAAGCATCCAGATGATAAAAAGTGGAAAAACTACAAATACTAGTGTCCAGATGACCAGTCGCATTGACCAGAGATCTCGAACTTCGCGGGCATCGGTTTGCAGCATATTCTGAATCTGGTCTGGCGTAATAACGACCCCCAGACTATTGACAAAATAAGCACTAAAACCACCCAAAATGATCAGGGCGCTGGCCAGTATTTTGGCGTTCCATTTCCAGTTCAGCCACTGTAATACCAGATTGTAAAACGCAATAATGATCAGCGCCGTAGCGACCAGTAATACGCCTGCTTTCAGATTGGTATAAGGTGTAAATTCATGGATTTTCTGATAGAAAGCAAAGTTTAGGATCAGTCCTAGCCAAATAGCCAGTAACATATTGAAGCCTGAAAGACTGATCGACTTTTTAGGTCGCTGACTAAAAGAAGACGAATGGGAAAACAGCTTCAGCATGATCCATGGCTCAAAGACTTTAAGATGCTTTAGCCTAGAATCTGAATCTTAAAAATGACTTAAAATGACTTAAAATGACTTAAAATGATTGGATCATTTCATAATATATGCAAACCAGCCCTTCTTTATTTCAAACTCAGAAGAATAAAGATAAGTCCTAACATATGTAGAATCTGGCTAGGTGCAAAATACAGAAAAAATTTCCATCCCCCGGTCACAAAAGAATTGATACTTTTAGACACCGCATGTGCCGCAAGTCCAATCATGACAGCATAAATTAAAGTCAGGTTATGAGGATTTCCCTGTATCACTACACCTGCTACAGCAGCATGCACTTCAAATAAAGAGGCTAAAAAAGTACCTAAGATTAAGCCGCTATCTCCCAGTAAAAGATTCGCGCCGTAAATCCCAGCCTGGATTAAGGTCAAACTGACCGCAATAATCACCGCTTCTTTTATACTGAACATCCGGCTATCAATTTCTTGTATTTCATTAATGCTCATACTGTTATCCGCTTGGGGAGTTCGATAAATCAAGAATCCGGCAGCAATACATAAAATTCCGATGCCCACCAAACTCGGAATTAGCAGAAACTTGAACCATTCTACGCTCACTCCCAGAACAATCAGCAAGAGCTGTAATAAGGTGGCAATACAGGAGATTAATCCCGCACCTGCATTTAATTTAGCACTGGCCTGTCCGGATCGAACTTGCATGCCCAAACTGGCAATTGTAGCCGTACTGGAGACAAATCCCGAGGCTAAGGCAGATAAAATAAGGGCCTTATCATTGGACAGGATTCGTTTTGCCACATGTGCATGGACTGCACAATCAAGATTAAAATGAGTAGTTTAAGGATGATATAGGGATTCAGTACAGCGCCCCACAAGGGCTTATTGGGCATGACCGGCAACGCAATCAATATCAAAGCCAATAAAAGTAGCCCATCTCTTAACTCATAGCTTTGGATCGTTTTTCCGGCAAATTGATGCAATGTCTGTTTGCCCATCAGGATGATCGTGAGTAGAACCGCCATCCCTGCAGCAAGTGGAATATTCCACACACAAATAGCGCCAATGATATAAGTCATCAAAAAAGCAAGTTCAGTGGTAGAGCCGATATCGACAGCGCGAACATAGGCTTAAAAAGATTATTTTTAGGAGATTTAAGCTTAGAAATATCTCACATCTCAATATTTGCGTGGTTGAACATAAAAAAACCTGGAAAGATGCTTATTTTGTTTTCAATCGCCGGTCAGTGTTCTGATTTACGCAATCCTATGTCCTATTAATTGAAATTTCATAGAACACCTTGCTGTTTTATAGTCCAGCTAAAGGTCACGACACAGAACCCATTATGAATACAAATATCGCCACGTTTAGTCCCGACTTACCCGTCCATATGACATTCGAGGAACATGACTGGCATCTTTTGGCTCAGTACTGGTATCCGATTGCACTTGCGCGTGATATTACAGATCAGCCAACAAGTAGTATGCTGCTTGATATGCCGCTGGTGATTTATAAAATGAACGATGAACTGGTGGTGGCGAAAGATGCATGTCCGCATCGCGGTGTACCTTTAAGCTTGGGAAAAAATGACCGCCAAGGCGTGGTGTGTCGTTATCACGGTTTACGCTTTGGCAGTGAAGGTAAATGTAACCGTATTCCTGCACATCCTCAGCATAAAATATCGGAGCGTTTCCATCTGAAAACTTATGCTGCGGTAGAAAAATATGATCTGATCTGGTGTTCGTTAAGCGCTGAAAAGGATGCAGAACCTCATATTCCTCATATGCCTTTTTGGGATGATGCTGAGTATCAGCAACTGGTCTGCCCTCAGATAGACATTCAATGTTTTGCAGGAAGACAGCTCGAAGGTTTTATTGATGTGGCACATTTTGCCTGGGTGCATCCCGATACTTTTGGTGATCCGGAGGATGTAGAAGTTCCTGATTACAGTACGACAGAAACGGAGGTTGGTTTTAACGCAGATTACATCAGCAGTGTAGGACGTTATCCGATTGGAACCGAGCAGCGTGGCCAGGAAGATTTTAAATGGTTACGTCATTTCGAAGTGAGCCTACCCTTTACTGCAACACTTACGATTCATTTTCCGAATAATGCCAAGCAGGTCATCATGAATGCTGCTTCACCGATGACTGCGCGTTCAACACGACTTTTTGCGCCTATTTGCCGCAATTATGATAAAGATTTACCGGTTGAAGATGCCTACGCATTTAATCTAAAAATTTTCGAGGAAGATCGTTTAATTGTAGAAAATCAGAAACCTGAATATTTACCTTTGGACTTATCTTTAGAAGCGCATTTTCCGGCAGATCGAAGCTCGAGTATGTACCGAAAATTACTACGCAAACGGGGATTTAGTCCTTTATTTGCTGCTTAAAATTTTATTCAAAAGAAAGATTCATAATAAATAACCAGGGTTAGAGCTCCTCTGATATTTAAAAATTAATTGGGTTATATATTGATTTCTATGAGGATACATCTTGTTATATAGCCTCATAAGCCTTGTATTCTGGTGAAGATAAGGACTTTTAGAACGATAAAAAAATTTAAGAAGATAAAATTAGTTTTTTATTAAAATAGGTATATAATAAATAAAATCACTTTATTTTACTATTTTAATAAAATTATGGACCAATATTGCACACTGCAGATTTATCAGGAAGATGAATGGCTGGATTGCGCTATTGTTGAGATTGTCGGTCAACAACAAACTGGATGGCAAGCAGCCACGCGCACATCATATCTATTTGAATATGCTATTTCTTATATGAACCTAAGCGATGGGCATGCGCTAGCCTATCATTTACCAGTAAATGTGCAAAATACCTTGCAATCTACCTGGCCAGCCTTCCTGATGGATTTGTTACCTCAAGGTTATGGCCGTAAAGAATTACTCCGTCAGCTTAATTTTTCTGAAAACACTCAGGAACAAGCAGACTGGGCGCTTCTAAAAGCGGGTGCAGGTAATCCGATTGGTAATTTACGGATTAAAGAGGCTTATGAATGGCTACAGGGGCAGTTTCCTGTTCAGCAGAATCATGGCTTTAGCCTAGACCAAGTCGTAGAACGTCAAGAAAACTTTATTGAATCCTTAGCCTCTTATGGACTTTTTATTGCCGGCTCTTCTGGTATTCAGGGCGAGTGGCCAAAATTACTGCTGACTCAAGGTCATGATGACCTGTTCTATCTGGATCACACGCTGACAGATCATCAGGTCAAACAGCATTGGCTGGTGAAATTCAGTCGTGGCAGTGATCAGAATCTAGATAAAATTTTGATGCACGAAGCCTTATATATGAAAATTGCCCAATACCTGGGACTTCGTGTTCATCAGGAACTGGAGCTGCATGGTAAGACTTTATTTATTCCCCGATTTGACCGTAAAGTCAGCGATGGGAAGGTTGAAAGAATTGCCCAGGAAAGTATTGCTTCTCTGGGAGGAAAAGCCGGTTTTGGGGTAAGAATGACCCATAACCAGATCTGTAGCCTGTTGATGCAATGCTGTACTGAACCAAAACAGGAAATCTTTGAATATTTGAAGCGTGATCTTGCCAATGTCGCTTTAGGCAATAAGGACAATCATACCCGTAATACAGCGATTCAACGTTTCAATAATGGAATCATTCAACTAACCCCATTATTTGATTTTGCGCCGATGTGGCTCCATCCAGATGGTATTGCCCGAACTACACGTTGGGAGCGAGATGATCATGGTGGCATGCCAATTTGGCATTCAGTCATTGAACAGATCGCCGAAAGCACGATGATTGATCCACAAGAAATCAAAGCGGTATTAATCGAACAATTACCACTTTATCAGGGGTTACTCGAGCACATGCAACATCTGCAATTGGCACCTGAAATTCTGGAAAATAGCCAGTATCGAATTGATAATATTTGCCAACAATTGGAGGAGCTGAATTATGGATAAACGCTTCAAGCCACTGACTCCGATTCAACAGATGCAAAAGAGATTGTCTGTACTTGAAACCGTCAGTAACAATCCTGACTGGCCTTTTCATCAGGTTGCTCGCTTCATTCGTACCGAGTTGCACCTCACACTCAACGATATGGCTAAAATTACCAAGATTGCTCCCCAGACTCTACAGAAAATGGAACAACCTGAAGGCAATCCAACACTCAAGTCTATGCAGAAATTACTGGATGCTTTTGGTTTAAAGTTAGAAATCAGGGCTAAATCCTGATGATAATCTGATGCTTTAATTGATATTTAGGGGAATTTTAGAGAAGAAGAATGACTTAACAACTGAAAATATGCACTCCTCCAATCTGTTTATTGAGTCCTTGCTCCATCGCAGGAATCCCGGTTTAAATTAAACACGGGATTCACTGGAGGCTGATATTTTCTCATCAGTTTTTTAATGAATAAGTTTACTTTTTAAACATCATTATGAAGAAATATCAACACAGAGATATTTCATTTCAAGGTATTCATCCATACCGAATTTAGACCCTTCACGGCCTAACCCTGATTGCTTGACTCCACCAAATGGCGCAACTTCATTAGAGATGGCTCCGGTATTAATTCCCACCATGCCGTATTCTAAGGCTTCGCCTACACGCCACTGACGTGCTGTACTTTGGGTAAATACATACGTGGCCAGACCGAATTCTGTATCGTTCGCCATCTGAATCGCTTCTTCTTCAGTCTTGAAGCGGAATAACGGCGCCAACGGTCCAAAAGTTTCTTCTTTTGCTATACGCATCTGCTGGGTAACTTCAGTCAAAAGCGTAGGTTCGAAGAATGTACCGCCCAGATTTGAACGCTGTCCACCGGTTTTCACCTGTGCACCTTTGCTCAATGCATCGGCAATATGTGACTGCACTTTTTCAATCGCAGCCTCATCAATTAATGGACCCTGAGTAGAGGCTTCATCACGGCCATCACCCACTTTCAGCTTGGCAACGGCAGCCACCAGTTTTTCTACCAGCGCATCATAAATGCCATCTTGTACATAAATCCGGTTCGCACACACACAGGTCTGTCCACTGTTCCGGAATTTACTCGCCATGATGCCCTGTACCGCCTGTTCGAGATTGGCATCATCAAAGACCAGAACTGGCGCATTGCCACCAAGTTCTAAGGAGAGTTTTTTGATGGTCGGCGCACATTGCTGCATCAGGATACGACCGACTTGAGTTGAGCCGGTAAAGCTTAACTTTTTCACGGTTTCGCTTTCACATAAGACCTGACCCACTGCAACCGCATCACCACTAACATGCAGCAATACATCTTGTGGCAAACCTGCGCGCAAGGCCAAAACTTCAAGCGCATAGGCGGTTAAAGGTGTTTGTTCAGCCGGTTTAACCAGCATGGAACAGCCAGCAGCCAGAGCTGGCGCGGCTTTACGGGTAATCATCGCCGCCGGGAAATTCCATGGCGTGATCGCAGCTGTTACCCCAATCGCCTGTTTGATAACCAATAAACGTTGATGGGCAAGCGTTGGTGTCAACACGTCACCATCAATACGGCGCGCCTGCTCGGCAAACCAGCGGATAAAGGAAGCGGCATAACCAATTTCACCACGCGCCTCAGCCAGTGGCTTGCCCTGTTCAGCAGTCAGGATCTGAGCCAAGGACTCTTTATTTTCCTGCATCAGATCGAACCAGGCCCAAAGCACATCCGCACGTTCAAGAGCTGTCTTGGCTTTCCAGGCTTTCTGGGCTTGCTGAGAACGAACAATCAGCTGTTCTACAGACGCCCGGTCATGGGATTTTACCCAGGCCAAAGTGGCTTGGGTTGCTGCATCGTTGACTTCAATATATTCACCCGTGGCAGGCTGATCGAAGCTGATATCAGGATGCTGTAATAAATCTCTATATTGCGCTTGAAGCATGATCATTACTCTTTCATTAGGCTGCGACAGACAGTGCAAACCCTTGTTTCAAGATAGCCAATCCCGCACGGAACTGTTCTGCCGGAATTGTGAGCGGGTATAGGAAACGGATTACATTACCATAACGACCGCAGGTCAGGATTAACAGACCATTTTGCATGGCATGGTTTTGTACAGCTTTTGCCTGTTCCGCGGTTTCAAGCTCAACTGCCACCATTGAACCCAGTGCGCGAATATCTTTGACCATGCTAGATGACATTTTCAGTTCATGTAAAACATCAACCAGTTCTGCGCCTAGATCATTCGCTCTTTCACAAAGCCCTTCTTCTTCAATGATATCCAGTACCGCATGGGCAGCCGCAACAGCAACCGGGTTACCGGCATAAGTACCGCCCAATCCACCCGGATTTGGTGCATCCATCACTTCAGCACGACCCACAACGCCTGAAATCGGGAAACCGCCGCCCAGACTCTTTGCCATCGTAATCAGATCTGGCTTGGTCTCATAATAATCCATCGCAAACAGTTTACCTGTACGCGCAAAACCAGACTGTACTTCATCAGCAATCAGTAAAATGCCGTTTTGATCGCATAGCACACGCAAGCGTTTCAGGAATTCTGCTGGCACCACATTAAAACCGCCTTCACCTTGTACCGGTTCAAGCACAATTGCTGCTACGTCATGCGCAGCAATATCTTCTGCGAAAATATCTTCGATGCTTTGCATTGCATCATCAACACTAATGCCTTTGGATTCCACCGGATAACGGGCATGGAAAACACCACCAGGCATCACCCCAAAGTCGCGTTTATAAGGTGCAGTTTTACCGGTCATGGCCATCGTCATGAATGAACGGCCATGAAAACCATTACCAAAAGTCACAATGCCATGACGGCCAGTATGGGCACGGGCAATTTTAACTGCATTTTCGACAGCTTCAGCACCAGTCGAAAAGAATGAGGTTTTTGCAGCACCTTGGATGGGAGCGCGTGCATTGATACGTTCTGCCAGAGCAACGTAACTCTCGTATGGTACAACCTGATAAGCCGTATGGGTAAATTTGGTTAATTGTTCAGTGACCGCAGCAATAATTTTAGGGTGACGATGGCCAGTATTCAGTACGGCGATCCCGCCTGCAAAGTCGATATATTGATTGCCTTCTGCATCCCAAATGGTCGAGTTTTCTGCTTTCTCTGCGTACCATTGACACATGACCCCAACACCACGTGGTGTTGCCTGCTGTTTACGTGCATTCAGTGCTGAGTGTTTACTGTCCATTTTGTATCCTCATTCTTGATTCATACGTTGTAAATTTTGCTATCCGGATCTTGGGATAGAAATTTGCCAAAGACTGGCTGATATGGTTCATTTTGCGCTTTTATACGTATGAGACGAGAGCCACTTTGCAGCAGATGGAAGGAGCCAATTGGTCTATTTAAAACGAGTAAAATAGTCAAAATATAAAATTATTTTATTTATAAACAGTTATTTATATTTTTAATAAAAATTGGCTCCTTTTTAAATAAAGAAGCCAATTTAAAAATCCATTGCAAAAATTTAGGATAGGTCATCATGGATTAAATCCAGTCGGTTTAATCAATTAATCCATGTTGCAAAAACTTCGCTTAACCCGGATAGATGCCGCGTTCCTGACGCGCCATTAAAATCCGCTCACAGGCCAGAATATAAGCGGCTGTACGCAAAGAACATCCGGCCTGGACTGATTTTTGCCATACATCCTGTACCGCATTTTTCATGCTGGCATCCATACGCTGATTAATCTCTTCCTCGGTCCAGAAATAACTGGCCAAATCCTGAACCCATTCAAAATAGCTGACCGTCACGCCACCTGCATTACAGATCACGTCTGGCACCACGGTAATATGACGCTCACTCAGAATTTCATCCGCTTCAGTCAAAGTGGGACCATTGGCACCTTCCAGAATCATTTTGGTCTGAATATTTTGCGCGACCTGAGTATTAATCACACCTTCCAGCGCTGCCGGAATAAAGACTTCGGCGGGAATGGTCCAGAAAGCTGATGCAGAAATTTCATCGCTGGCAGAAAATCCCTGAATTTTATGGTGGGTATTTGAGTATTCAAGCAGCTTTTTAATATCAATCCCCTGTTCCTGATACAGGGTGGCGGAATGGTCCTGAACACAGATCACTTTGCTGCCATTTTCCTGGAAAAGCAGCGCAGCTTCACTCCCGACATTACCGAAACCCTGTACACAGACCCGGGCATTTTTTAAATCCAGACCAATTTGCTGGGCAACTTCACGCCCGCTAATAAACACACCACGACCTGTGGCTTTACTGCGGCCCAAGGAGCCACCCAGATGCACCGGTTTTCCTGTAACCACACCAGTAATCGTAGAACCCGCATTCATAGAAAACGTGTCCATCATCCAGGCCATGATTTGTGGATTAGTTCCAACATCCGGCGCAGGAATATCTTTTTGCGGCCCAATAATTAAATTGATTTCTGCTGTATAGCGTCGGGTCAAGCGTTCCAGTTCGCGCTTGGAAAGCTGGCTCGGATCAACCCGCACACCGCCTTTGGCACCACCAAAAGGTAAATTTAGAGCAGCACATTTGATCGTCATCCAGGCCGACAGAGCCATCACCTCATCTAAATTGACATCTGGATGAAAACGCACGCCGCCTTTGCCTGGACCGCGAGTTAAATTGTGCTGAACACGATAGCCTTCAAAATGCTGAACCGTACCATCATCCATGATGACCGGAACATCGACAATCAAACTGCGCTTTGGGCGTCGCAGCATATCCAGTCTTTCACTCAGTTCACCCAGATAAGGCGCTACTTTATCCAGTTGCTTAAGATAATTGTTCCAGGCCGTTGTACCCTGATCGGTGTAGGTCAATCCTTTCATCATCATGTTCATTCTATGATCCTTTTGTTATATGCAGTCGCATGTCCTGGCGGCTGCAACACATCTCTATTCGCCTGTTATGGCAATCATTGCTTGATTCAGGTCTCAGTTCAGCAAGCTCCTAACAAAATCAGTGTCTGGATTTTTCGCTTTAGTTTTAATCGGTATCTGTGTATATTGCCTGCCCGCCTGTATGCTCGCATTCAAGCCGCAGGTACATGATCAAAACGCATACAAGACACTTTACAATGACTGCCTGATCAGACTATTTTGCACCTAGCAATACCGCTCTCACGAGAGCCATTTCAAATTTGTAGGAGAGAGCCAATTGCGTAGCTTGCTTGGAGATTATTTACTGCAGCGATTGCAGCAAGATGTCACAGGAACATTACAGATGCGACTGTTCCGCTGCTTGCGTAACGCGATTATTGATAGCGTATTGGCTCCCAAAACCCGCTTGCCTGCATCACGTGATCTGGCTAAAGAGATTCAGGTATCGCGTAATACGGTGTTAAATGCCTATGAACAATTACAGGCACAGGGTTATGTTGATGCCCGTACCGGTCAAGGTACCTGGGTAGTAGAGAAATTACCCGAATCCTTTTTGGTGAAGGCAGAACAGAATTCTCCTGCCGTTGCAGAAAAAAAAGCACAGCAAAATTATAATCTGTCGCAACGCGGTTCTTACTTGCTCGGCTATTCCGCGGCTTCGCCTTATCAATGGGGAGCCTTTGTACCGGGCGCACCCGATGTAACCGAATTTCCGCATCATATTTTCAGCAAAATCCAAACGCGTTTGAGCCGTGAACCTCAAGTTAACAACCTGATTTACAGCAATGCCGGTGGCTCCTTAGAACTGCGTCAGGAGCTGGCAGAATATCTGAAAATTGCCCGTTCAGTGCAGTGCGATGCTGATCAGATCATTATTACCGAAGGCACCCATCAGGCAATTGATTTGGTCTCGCGTACTTTAAGCGACATAGGCGATGAGGTCTGGATCGAAGATCCAGCCTATTGGGGCGCGCGTAATATTTTACGAATTAATGGCGTCAATCTACGTTCCTTACCGGTGGATCAGGAAGGGATTATTCCCGATCTGCATCCCAAGAAACCACCTAAACTGATTTTTGTGACGCCGTCGCATCAGTATCCTTTGGGCTCACATTTAAGTTTAGAACGGCGCAAACAGTTAATTGCACTGGCACGCCAGCACAATAGCTGGATTGTTGAAGATGATTATGACAGCGAGTTCAGGTTCTCGGGCCAGCCCTATCCTTCTTTACAAGGTTTAGAGCCGGATTCTCCGGTGATTTATATGGGGACGTTCAGTAAGACGATTTATCCGGCCCTGCGTATTGGCTATTTAGTGGTACCAAAACAGCTCTTTTCTTCATTGCGAATTGTAGCTTCGGAACTTTATCGTGGTGGTCACTTAATCGATCAGCAAACACTGGCTGAATTTATCCGTGAAGGACATTATGAAGCGCATATCCGACGGATGCGTTTATTGTATGGCAAACGCCACGCTTTTTTAATTGACCTGATTCGCCGACATTTAGGTGAAGATTTTCTGCATGAATACAATACCGCCGCCGGTTTGCATCTGATTTTAAAATTGCCCAGCAGCAGTGATGATGTCTTGATTGCATCCAAAGCGCTTGAACTGGGAATCAAGGTCAGAGCCTTATCGCAATACTATACCAAACATTATTCCACCCGGCAGAAAGGATTATTACTGGGCTTTGCCTGTGTGAGTGAACAGGAAATTCTGGTGGCTTTCGGGATATTGTTAAAGTGCTTGCGCGAGCATGGGATCCGCACTTTAACTTAGTAAAAACTCAGGGATCAATACAATTATATTTTTAAAATCAAAAAGCTTTTAATTTATTTTTAAAGGGAACGTAAACCTGCTTTTAGCCTGATATTTTAGGTAAGCTTTATTTTTCTGTAAATATTGCCTGCTTATATTTTTTATCTCTTAAGCCAATTGGCTCCTTTGAATTGCTCAAAAATGGCTCTCGTCACTTTACAACAAAAAAGAGAAATTAACCGCATACATGAACAGCATGTAACCGTACTTTAATCAAAGTGTGATCCTGTCTATAGGGCTACAAGGATTCATTTTATTAAGATTAACTTAATATTGGTCAAGCACTGATGAATTCGGTTACAGTTTCAAAGGATAAGATAGCGTAAGCCAAATAAGGAATTTTATTGCCGCTACGCTATTGATATTAAGGGAAATTATATGGCAGAACATCAACATTTCTCCAATTCCGAATCATCAAACGGCTTAAAAAACGGACTTAAATCACGCCATCTCACCATGATTTCAATTGCCGGTGTCATTGGTGGAGCACTCTTTGTCGGCTCCGGTAATGTCATCTATTCTGCAGGACCGGCTGCACTCATTGCCTATACTCTAGGTGGAATATTAGTTTTACTCATCATGCGTATGCTGGGAGAAATGGCGGTACTGAATCCCGACAGTGGTTCATTTTCAACCTATGCGGATCGTGGAATCGGGCGCTGGGCTGGATTTTCTATCGGCTGGTTATACTGGTCTTTCTGGACGTTGCTCATGGGCTGGGAAGCCTTTGTTGCCGGGAAAATCCTAAATAGCTGGTTTCCATTTATCCCGATCTGGGGCTATATGCTTCTGGTCACTGTAGCACTGGTCTGGATTAATCTCCGTGACGTAAAAAACTTTGGTGAATTCGAGTTCTGGTTTGCCCTGATCAAAGTTATTGCCATTGTACTGTTTCTGGTGTTTGGTAGTTTGGCCGTGATGCACCTGTGGCCTTGGGGCGATGCCTCTATGCTCGGTGGTACAACTCATCTAACCGCTCAAGGCTTTATGCCTAATGGGTTTTCATCGGTGATCACGGCCTTATTGGGTGTAATGTTTGCTTATATGGGAGCAGAGATTGTCACCGTAGCAGCAGCTGAAACCAAAGATCCAGCCAAGGAAATTCGTAAGGCCGCTAATTCAATTGTATGGCGTATCATTTTATTCTATGTCGGTTCAATGTTGATTACGGTTTGCCTGATTCCACACAATAATCCTTTATTGAAAGATCCGACCTGGGGTACGTATAGCGTAGCGCTTACTGCACTCGGTATTCCAGAAGCACGCCATATTGTTAATTTTGTCGTGCTCACCTCGGTATGTAGCTGCTTTAACTCCGCACTTTATACCTGTTCACGCATGGTCTATTCCCTCTCGAAACGTGGAGATGCACCAAAGAGTTTCGGTTTAACCAACCGCAATAACAGCCCATGGGTAGGTGTCATCTTTTCAAGCCTGTTTTCTTTCGTGGCGATTTATCTGACTGCCACCGAAAGTATGAATATTTATGATGTCTTGATGTTAGCGACTGGTACCGTATCTTTATATGTCTATCTTGCTATTGCCATTTCTCAGCTTAAGTTACGTAAAAAACTGGAAGCTGAAGGACAAAATATTCCATTCAAGATGTGGTTATTCCCATGGCTCACTTATCTGGTCATTATCTTTATTGTCGGCGCTTTAATTACCATGATTATTGAAGGAACCTATTTTAAAGAAGTGGTTTATACCAGTGTGCTTGCATTATTTATTGTGGGCTTAGGCATCTGTGCACAAAAGTTTAACTGGGGTAAAGCCTCAGCCAAAAAGGAAAAGGCAGCACAGGCCAGAATTAATTTAAGTGATAATCTTTAATTTATTTCTATAGAAATTTTTTAAACACATCAGAATGAATAAATAAATGGAGAGTTAAAAAACTCTCCATTTATTTTATATACAAGCCCAGTAAAAAAGGCCTATGTATGTCTAGATTTTAAATCTCCGTTGATACCTCACCTTTCCTAATCAAATTTCACCTTTCAAGACCACCTCAGCTATCAAAGTGTAGCCAGAAGCTGTTTCATCAGCTTTTTCTGTTCTGGTTGCTCAACCTGATCCGTTTCAACGAATAATTGATAAATCTCGAATACATTCTGTTATGAAATGTTGAGTCCAGCCTCATTTTGCCTAAAAGCTTCTAATATATTTTTTCTTATATGGCCACAATCATTGGAATTGGAAAAGATATGAATCATTATCCTGAAACCCCAGCTTCAACTGAAACACAAGACCATCAACCGGGTGTGCAAACCAAAATGGACCCTGCACCGGAAATTATTAAACCGCATTATAAAGGCAGTGAAAAATTAAAAGGCAAAGTTGCCTTGATTACTGGTGGTGATAGCGGAATTGGCCGTTCTGTATCGGTCTTATTTGCTCGCGAAGGTGCCGATATTGCCATTTGCTATTTGGATGAAGATCAGGATGCACGGGACACCAAAAAAATGGTGGAAGATGAAGGCCGCCGTTGTCTGCTGATTCAATGTGATTTACAGGATCAAGATGAAATCAAGAAAATGGTGGAACAGACCCTTCAGGAATTTAAAACGATTAATATTCTGGTTAATAATGCCGGGGTTCAATACCCGCAAGAAAGTATTACCGATATCTCGCACGAGCAATTACTTAAAACATTTAATGTAAATATTCTGTCGATGTTCCACCTGACTCAGGCGGTGATTCCGCATATGCAAGAAGGTGACAGTATTATCAATACCACCAGTATCACCAGTTATCATGGACATGACCAGTTGATTGACTATGCAAGTACCAAAGGTGCCATCACCACATTTACCCGAAGCCTTTCCACCAATTTATTGAAAAATAAAACCGGCATTCGTGTCAATGGAGTCGCCCCAGGTCCTATCTGGACACCACTCATTCCGAGCAGCTTTGATGAAGAGCAGCTTAAAGATTTTGGTAAAAGTACCCCAATGGGCCGCATGGGCCAGCCAAGTGAAGTAGCACCGGCGTATTTATTTCTGGCCAGTGAAGAAGCTAGCTATATTTCAGGTCAGGTGATTCATGTGAATGGCGGCAGTATTATTAACGGCTAATCGGACAAAGAAGATAGCGGTTCTAGTTGACCGTTATCTTCATCTATTTAATCTTTAGATTTTCATATTTTTTAAAAATTTTGTTTTTATAAAATGATTCCAACAAATACTTACCCTCGTAAAAATAAGCTCTTGTTATAGTAATTTCAACCAAACCTGATGAGGATATTAAGATGCCTAGAGGTGACAAATCAGCCTATACCGATAAACAGAAACGGCAGGCTGAACATATTGAAGAAAGCGAAAAAGAACGTGGTCATTCTGAGGAAGAAGCCGAACGTATTGCCTGGTCGATGGTCAATAAACAAGACGGCGGTGGCAAGAAAAAGAAAACGTCCCACTAAGCAGAATTCATACTGATGACGCTATAGGACACCTATAAAGACCCTTTATAATTTACTTATAGAGGGTCTTTTACCATCAAGTTTAAGTGATATTTTCGATACGCTGCTGAGTCCAGGCTGGCCAGATCTTTTGCAAGGTCTTTTCAAATTTTGCATTCTCAGTTCGCCACTGCGGATTTTTGTCTTTATCAATAATCAGCGCACGAACGCCTTCAATAAAGTCGCCCTGCTCTAACCAGATATCTTGCAAATCCCTTTCTAGCTGCATGCATTTTTCCAGCGACAAATTCTGTCCAGCTTGCTGTAACTTCAGACTGGTCTGTTTTGCCATGACCGGACGCTGCTGCAAAATTGCCAGCATTTTATTGGCCCATTCCTGATAAGTTGTGTTACTTGCATGAGCAAGACTCTGTTCAATCTCCTCCAGGTGTTGATAGCCAAAATGCTGATTAATCAGATCTGCACGTTTTTGCAGCTCGCTTTCTACCGGATGCGTAATATAGGAACTAATGATCTTTTGAATTTCAATCGGGTTTAATACCGGAGCTGCAATCAATGCTGCTTCCAGTTCAGCAAAACGCTCACTCGGCACATGATAATCGACCAAATCCAGATACAGCGCATCACTGCTGCTGATCTGTTCACCAGTCAGCGCCATATATACGCCGACGTCATCCAGTCGGGATAGAAAATAGGTCGCTCCGACATCAGGGAAAAAGCCAATCGCGGTTTCTGGCATGGCAAAACGTGATTTTTCACTCGTAACTTTGATATGACAGGCTTGAGCCAGTCCAAAACCTCCACCCAGTACATAGCCATCCATCATCACGATCACGGTCTTTGGAAAATTACGCAAGGTGCTCAGCATCTTATATTCAGTGGCAAAAAAATCCTGATATTGGGTATTGCCGGCCTGATAGCTGTCATACAGATAGCGGATATCTCCTCCGGCACAGAACGCCTTGGGACTGTTGGAATTGATCAGAACCGCTTGTACCTGTGGTTCATGCAGCCACTGATCGAGTTGCGCCTGAATGCCCTGAATCATCGCCAGGGTTAAGGCATTTAAATGGCTGGTGCGGTCCAGGCTGATAATGCCCAGCCCCCCTGCGACCCGAATCGCTAAATTATTTTCATCACTCATTCTTTTTGTTCCTATTATGAATTTCTTATTGATGGGTAAATTTGGCTGGGCGTTTTTCCACAAAGGCCTGCATGCCTTCCTTTTGATCGGAACCTGCAAAAATGGAATGGAATACCCGGCGTTCAAAGCGCAGGCCTTCAGCCAGGCTCACTTCAAAGGCCCGATTAATTGATTCTTTAATCATCATCACGGCAGTAAGCGACTTTTCAGCAATTTTCTCGGCAGCTTGCAGGGTTTGTTCCAGCAATTCTTCCTTGGCAAAAACCCGAGCGACCAAACCACTTTGTTCCGCTTCCTGCGCCCCCATCTGCCGTGCAGTCAGGCACATTTCCATGGCTTTGGCCTTACCAATCGCCAAGGTTAAACGCTGGGTCCCGCCAATGCCGGGCAACACGCCTAAGGTAACTTCAGGCAAACCAAATTTTGCATTATCAGCGCAGTAAATAAAGTCGCACATCAATGCCAGCTCGCAACCACCACCCAAGGCATAGCCGCTCACTGCGGCAATTAAAGGTTTACGGCGCTGCGCAATCCGGTCGGCCAGACTAAAAAAATCGTCCAGATAAATTTGCGGAAAATTCAGATCTGCCATTTCTTTAATATCGGCACCAGCAGCAAAAGCTTTTTCCGAACCGGTAATCACGATACAACCAATTTCGGGGTCTTTTTCCAGCTGATCAAGAGCCTGATTGACCTCGACAATCAGCTGGTTATTCAGTGCATTTAACGCCTGAGGACGGTTTAAGGTAATCAGTCCAACACCGTTACGTTGTTCGAGTAAAATGGTTTGCCATTGCATGATAAAAATCCTTTTTAATTCCTTATAAACTGCGTGCAATCACCAGACGCTGAATATCGCTGGTGCCTTCATAGATCTGACAAATCCGCGCATCCCGATAGATACGTTCAATCGGAAAATCTTTCAGATAGCCATAGCCACCAAAAATTTGTAGCGCCTTGGAACACACGCGTTCGGCCATTTCCGAAGCAAATAGTTTGGCCATGGAGGCTTCAGTCAAACAGCTTTCGCCAGCTTCCTTTTTACGTGCAGCAAAATGAACCAGTTGGCGTGCTGCTTCAATTTCAGTCGCCATACTGGCCAGCCTGAACGAAATCGCCTGCTGTTCAAAAATCGGTTTGCCAAAAGCCACGCGATCATGCGCATAGGCCGTTGCTTCTTCTAAAGCGGCACGCGCCAAACCAACGGCTTGTGCGGCAATACCGATCCGCCCGCCTTCCAGATTGGCCAAGGCAATTTTTAAACCTTCGCCTTCGGCACCGAGTCTTAAACTTTCATGAATGCGGACATCGGTTAAGGCAATCTGACAGGTATCCGAAGCATGCAGGCCGAGTTTTTCTTCCACCCGAATCACTTCATAGCCAGGTGTGTCGCGCGGCACTAAAAATGCACTCATGCCTTTTTTGCCCGCGCCTGGATCAGTCACGGCAAACACAATAATCATCCCGGCATTGTGGCCAGAAGTAATAAACTGTTTGGCGCCATTGATGATGTAATGATCGCCGTCCTTGACCGCCCGGGTTTTAATCGCGGCAGCATCCGATCCGGTATGTGGTTCGGTTAAGGCAAAGGCACCAATCATTTCACCTTGGGCCAAAGGCTTTAGAAATTGCTGCTTTTGCTGTTCCGTGCCGAACTTGAAAATCGGCACACAACCCACCGAGTTATGTACGCTCATAATCGCGGATGTTGCACCATCGGCCGCAGCGACTTCTTCCAAGGCCAGAACATAAGCCAGCGTACCTGTGCCCGAGCCGCCCCATTCTTCCGGAATCAGCATGCCTAAAAAACCCAGCTCTCCCATTTGGGCCAAGGCATCTTTTGGAAAGATGCCTTTTTGATCCCACTCGCTGGCAAAGGGTTTAATCTGTTCCTGGGCGAAGCTTTTGGCCATATCCTGAATCAGGTGTTGTTCTTCCGTTAATTGCATCGATGCTTCCTTCAATCTCTTTATTTAATCTTCTTATTCAATCTGTTGGCTTTATGAGCTTATGCAGTTTTGGATTGCTGCTTGTTGATTTCCTGATTGCGCAGTAAAAAGCGTTGAATTTTACCGCTTGGGGTTTTCGGCAATTCGGTCACAAATTCAATCAGACGCGGATAGGCATGCGCAGATAAACGCTTTTTCACAAATTGACCCAGCTCTTCCTGCAGCTCGGCAGTTGCAGGAGAATGACCAGCCAGAATCACAAAGGCTTTAATGATTTCGGTCCGCTCGGGATCCGGTACGCCAATCACCGCCGCTTCAATCACGGCATCGTGTTCCAGCAAGGCACTTTCCACATCAAACGGCCCCACCCGATAGCCCGAGGTAGTAATGACATCATCACTACGTCCCACAAAACTCATACTGCCATCGGCATGAATTTCCGCGGTATCTCCGGTTAAGTAGTAATGGCCGACAAAAGGCGATTTGCGGCTTTCTTCATAGCCCGAAAACCACATCATTGGGGATTGGCTGATATCCACCGCCAGAATGCCTGGAACGTCCGCAGGGAGCTCATGACCCTGTTCATCGACAACGGCAATCCGGTAACCCGGGCTGGCAAAACCTGCTGAACCTGAACGCACCGGATGCTCCAGCGCATGATGGTTACACACCACCATACCGACTTCGGTCTGGCCATAATGGTCATAAATCGGCACATCTAGCACCTCTTTAAACCAGCGGATCACTTCCGGATTTAACGGTTCTCCCGCACTGCTGACAACACGTAACTTACCGCGTAGTTTTGCCATTTGAGCAGGATCGGCCGCCATCATCATGCGGTAAGCGGTTGGTGCACCGGCCAGATTGGTAATGCCATATTCCTTAACAATTTCGCAGACACTTTCGGCATTAAAACCGCCTTCATAAAACAAGGTCGAGTGTCCAAGCATTAAGGGACCAGTAATCGCGTAATACAATCCGTAGGCCCAGCCGGGATCGGCAATATTCCAGAATGCATCTTCAGGAGTCAGACCAATGGCATTTTGCATATAGCTTGCAAAAGCAATCAGCGCTTTCAACGGGACTTTAAGTGGTTTCGCCGGTCCAGTGGTGCCCGAGGTAAACATCAATAAAAATGGATCATCAACATTCAGGATCTCCAGCTCACAAGCTTCAGCCTGACGGTTTAATACCGTCCAGAAGCTGAGGTCGTGCGGATAGCGCTCTGCCTCAGTTTCGGCATGTACCGTCACAATCGGTGGACAGTTGCTGATCTCGGATAATTTGTCCCGATTCGCTAGATCAGTCA
Source organism: Acinetobacter lwoffii (assembly GCF_024129715.1). GTDB lineage: Bacteria > Pseudomonadota > Gammaproteobacteria > Pseudomonadales > Moraxellaceae > Acinetobacter > Acinetobacter lwoffii_U. Next base: position 37,794 of record NZ_JAMXXM010000015.1, on the reverse strand, counting down.
CCACCAGCTTGCTTTGCGCCAGCTGAATACGATGCTCGATGGCTTTAGGCCCAAAGGCCGTAAATAACGGTTGATAGACCGCACCAATCCGCCAGGTTGCCAAAATAGTAATGATCAACTCGGGAGTACGTGGTAATAATCCGGAAACGCGGTCGCCTTTACCAATGCCTTGAGACTTTAAAAAGTTGGCAAACTGGCTGGAATATTTTTTGAGCTCGGCAAAGCTATATTGTTCTTTTCTGCCATCTTTACCATGCCAGTATAGGGCAATGGCATCGGAATCGGCATGACGGTCACAGCATTCATAACAGGCATTTACTGCCTGCATGGAACCGGAGAGATACTGGCTTGCAACCGTATTTAAATCAAAGTCTTGAACCGTTGTTTGATAATCTAACATGTTAAACCTCAGCCTGAATTTATCGTTATTACTGACAAGGTGTAATTATTGAAGCGAATCCTTGCTCCATCTGAATCTTTTAAGTTTTAAGCATTTGGCGTGGTGTATTGATGCATGATGCTGGAGAAGTCCAGATGGGCATCTCCTTCCTGACAGAGCTGTTGATAGAGTTTTTGTACCATGCTGCCGAGTACAACCGGCTGATCCACCTGTTGCGCTGCATCGACCGCCAGCCCCAAATCTTTGAGCATCAGTTGTGCGGCAAAACCGTCGGTATAACCCCGCGATGACGGCGCATTGGCACAGATATCTGGCCATGGATTATAAATTTCAGAACTCCAGCAACGTCCAGTGGAACTGTTAATCACGCCAGCCAAGGCCTGTGGATCAATGCCCAGTTTGGCTCCGAGTGCCATCCCTTCAGCCACCGCAGTCATGGAAATTCCCAGAATCAGGTTATTACAGATTTTTGCCACCTGTCCTGTTCCCATCGCACCACAATGCACCAGATTTTTACCCATACAGCCGAGAACCGGTTTGACGGCCTCAAAAGTGGCATCATCTGCACCGACCATAAAGGTCAAGGTCCCGTCTTTGGCACCCAAAGTACCGCCGGATACCGGTGCATCACAGACGCGAATCTGCTTGACCTGAGCTGCTACAGCAACTTCCTGAATGGTTTGCGGATCAATGGTGCTGCTGTCGATACACAAACTGCCCGATTGAAGTACCTTCAGAATACCGTGTTCACCTAAATAGACTTCACGCACATGCTTGGCTGCGGGCAACATGCTGACCACGATCTCCGCCTGCTTCGCGGCAGCTTGTGGACTGTCGCAGACGATACCGCCCGCTTCTGCAAAATGCTGTAAAGCCACTGCGCTTAAGTCATAACCAAAAACCTGATGACCGGACTTGAGTAAGTTTTGCGCCATGGAGCCGCCCATGTTGCCTAAACCAATAAATGCAATCTTCATGCTGATGCTCCTTAACGCAGACTGATCGTGGTATTGACACCGGTGGTTTCCTGGTCATCTTCAAACCAGCGGCTGGTAATGGTTTTGGTCTGGGTATAGAACTGCACCGCCTGTTTGCCATAAGGACCTAGATCACCCAATTTTGAACCGCGTGAACCGGTAAAACTGAAGAAAGGCACAGGTACAGGAATTGGAATGTTAATGCCGACCTGACCAATATCAATTTGGTTCTGGAAGGTACGTGCCGTATTGCCATTCTGGGTAAACAGTCCCACACCATTGCCAAATGGATTGGCATTAATCAGCTCAATGGCTTGCTCTAAAGTATCGACATGCATGATCGCCAGTACCGGGCCAAACACTTCTTCCTTGTAAATGCGCATCTCGGTCGTGACCTGGTTAAAAATCGTTGGACCGACAAAATTACCCTGCTCATAACCCGGAACCTGTACATTACGGCCATCTAGCAACAGTTCTGCGCCCTGTTCAACACCACTGTTAATCAAATCGATTACACGAGCTTTGGCACGGGTTGAAATCACCGGTCCCACATCGGTATTCGGTTCATGTCCGGCATTCACCTTTAAGGTTTTGGTTTTATTGACCAGTTCATCGACCCAGTGCTTGGTCTCACCGACCATTACCGCCACGGAAAGTGCCATACAACGTTGACCTGCTGCGCCAAAAGCTGCACCGACCAAGGCATTTAAGGTCTGTTCTTTATTCGCATCTGGCATCACCACCACATGGTTTTTGGCGCCCATCATCGACTGCACACGCTTGCCGTGTTGGCCTGCAAGGTTATAGACATGCGTGCCGACTGCAGTCGAACCGACAAAAGAAATCGCCTTGATATCACGATGGGTACACAGTAGATCGACCACTTCTTTGCCGCCATGTACCACATTCAGTACGCCTGCCGGCACACCTGCCTGAATCGCTAACTCAACCAGCATCATGGTCGATAGTGGATCCTGTTCAGAAGGCTTTAAGACAAAAGTATTGCCGCAGACAATCGCCATCGGGAACATCCACAGTGGAATCATCGCCGGAAAGTTAAACGGGGTAATTCCTGCACAGACACCCAAGGGTTGCTGCAAAGTATAGGTATCGACACCGCGTGCCACACCTTCAATATACTCACCCATTTGTAGTGAACCGATCGAACAGGCATGCTCCACCACTTCCAGACCGCGCTGAATATCACCTTCGGCATCGGCCAGAGTTTTCCCCTGTTCTGCTGTTAAGACCTGGGCAATACTTTTTAAATTGGTACGAATCAGATCCTGCAATTTCAGCATGATTCGCATACGGGCCTGAATCGGGGTTTGGCGCCAGCTGGCAAAGGCATTTTGCGCAGCCGCAATCGCTGCATTGACTTCTTCAGCAGTGGCAAAAGGCACTTGGCCCAAAACTTCCTGAGTGGCAGGATTAACAATATCTTGCCAATGGCTGGTTTTTGATTCGACAAATTCACCATTAATGAGAAGTTTTGCGGTGGTGAATCCGGTACTTTGCTGTGGATGAGAAATGGCGTTCATGGTCGCTCCGTGCTGGTTTGTTATTGTCGTTGTATCTGCCTTTACTGGCTTTTATTTAACGTATAATTTTTACGCTGTTTCAGCAGACTAACAAAGAACACTTTGACCACCAATAGAAATTGGTGCACGATGGTTGTGCAAATATGCACAGGAATTTAACAGGATGTTAAATAAAAAATGAAAGTAGATTGGGATCATTTACGCTTTTTTCTGGTTTTAGCACGTGCTAAAACGCTCACCAATGCAGCACGCTTGATTGGGGTTGAACATAGCACCGTAGCGCGGCGGATTCAGGCTTTGGAAAGTACTTTAGGTACGCAATTGTTTAAGCGCGAAGCCACCGGTTATGAACTGACCTCGGAAGGTCTGGCACTGGTGCCACGTGTCGAAAAGATGGAACAGTCCTTTATCCAGATTGACAAGCGCCACGACCCTTTGCAAGGTCGGGTCCGGATTGGTGCGCCAGAAGGCTTTGGCACGGCATTTTTAGCCCGTCTTTTGGCAGAATTTTCCCAGCATTATCCTTTGCTGACCATTGACCTGATTCCGGTACCGAAAGCGATCAAACTTTCACATCGAGAAGCCGATATTGTGATCGCGATTGACCGGCCCAAATCTGGACCCTATATCATTACTCGTTTGTCTAATTACTGCCTAAAACTGTATGGCAGCCAGCATTATTTACAGCAAAATCCGGAAATTAAAAAACTGGAAGACCTCCAGCAGCATCGTTTTGTTGATTATATTGATGATCTGGTCTATAGCACTGCACTATATTCGCTGGAGCGTCTTCCCTTACAGGTCAGTGCCTGTTTTCGCAGTAACAGTATTCTGGCGCAGGAAATTGCCGTGCGTGCAGGTGCCGGGCTGGCTATTTTGCCGAAATTTCTGGTCAATGATAAAAGCGAACTCAAAGAGGTTTTGGGCGATCAGGTCAGTTTTACCCATACTTTCTGGATGCTGACGCTGGTCGATCTGCAACATGAACCAAAAATTAAACTGGTCTGGGATTTCTTGCGTAAACAAGCCGATCTTCAGCAAGACCTGTTAATGGGCAGATGAATATTGAACACACTGTTCACTTTGCAAGGCTACGTACTTTAGTTAAATCAACTGAAACAACAACGTATCGATACAGCAAATGAACGTATCACAACATTCCTGACGCTCATGACTTGTTAAATTAACAGTCGATCATTCGCGATGTTTTTTAATGAGCTACAGGAAAATAATATGAAAATCTTGATGGTACTGACTTCACATGACCAGCTGGGCGATACTGGCAAAAAAACTGGCTTCTGGTTGGAAGAGCTAGCTGCGCCTTATTACACCTTTGTCGATGCAGGCGCAGAGGTAGTTTTGGCTTCTCCTGCAGGTGGTCAGCCACCATTAGATCCAAAAAGTAATGAGCCGGATGCGCAAACCGAAACCACCAAACGCTTTGAAGCAGATGAGGTGGCCATGCAGGCTCTTGCCAATACACATAAGTTGAGTGAAGTCTTAAATCAGGATTTTGATGCCGTGTTCTATCCGGGTGGTCACGGTCCATTATGGGATCTAGCCAAAGACCAGAATTCTATTTCTTTAATTGAGCAGACTTTACAGGCAGATAAACCTGTTGCGCTGGTCTGTCATGCACCGGGTGTACTTCGTGAAGTCAAAGATGCCGAAGGCCGTTCTATTGTAGAGGGCAAGACAGTCACCGGTTTCAGCAATACCGAAGAAGACGGCGTAGGCCTAACCGATGTTGTCCCATTTCTAGTGGAAGACATGCTGAAAGAAAAAGGTGGGAAATATTCCAAAACTGAGGACTGGCAGGTATACGTGCAACAAGATGGTCTGCTCATTACTGGACAAAACCCCGCCTCTTCTGCTGCAACGGCTGAAGCTTTATTAAAATTATTAAAATAGATGTGATTCTAAAGTTTGCATTAAACCTTTAGATCATTTTCTTTGTCAAAGAAAAACCCTGAATGATGCAAGATTATTCAGGGTTTAATTTTTGTATATTCAAAGATTTAGTTTGTTTAAACTGCCGTTGAGGCAATATGCTGAGCCAGTAATTCTCTGAGTTTAAACTTCTGGATTTTTCCCGATGGGGTCATCGGAATATCCTCCCAGATTTCCAGGCGTTCCGGCAGATACTGCATAGCCAGATTATGGGTTTTCAGGAATTCTACCAGCTCATTAAAACTTAACGGTTTTGTCTGATCTTTCAGCTTGATGATTGCACAGGCACGCTCGCCCATTCGCTCATCTGCATACGCGACTAAAGCTACTGTTGCAATATTCGGATGTTTATATAGTAATGATTCAATTTCTGCGACCGGAATATTTTCTCCGCCACGGATAATTACATCTTTCTTGCGGCCGCAGATCCGGATATAGCCCCGCTCGTCCTGATAGGCAATATCGCCAGTATCAAACCAGCCTTCGGCATCCGTATCATTCAAATGTGGACGTTTTAAATAACCGCCAAAATTTGAACAGGTGCGGATCATCAAACGCCCGGATTCATTCAGGGCTTTGGTCTGACCTTTTTTATCCACGATCTTGATTTCCACACCTGGTAAAGCGATGCCATCAGTATTGAAAGAGCGCTCATCTTCATCTTCAGGTTGAGTCAGCGTCACCGCACCACATTCGGTCATACCCCAGGCTGATATGACTTTAACACCCAGAGTTTCCCGGGCTTTTTGCATCAATGGACCTGGAATGGGGGCACCAGCGCAAAGGAAGATTTTCAGTGAATCAACCTTGTCATGCTGTTCCGCCACGGTATTGGACAGGTCATTCAGGAATGGGGTCGAGGCCATGGTGAAATTCACCTGATGCTGATGAATCAGATCTACGGCTTTGGCTACATCCCAGCTTGGAAACATGGGACAACTTGCAAGCTGATTTCTTTGATTTTTATGGCCAGGCCTTAAATAAGCTGGCCTTTGATGATGTGGTTACCCTGATTCATCTGCTCAATAAAGTAAATGATGGTTTAAAAAGTATTCATCTGCACAAAGCAACAGATCAGGAGTAAACAAATAGAAATATAGCTTTAATTGATGAATATAAAAAAAGAGCCTGTATTCAGGCTCTTTTTTTGAAGTTGAAATTATGCCTTTTGTGGATCGTATTGACGGTCTTTGATGAATATCCCGGACACTGCCCCACACAAGAAATAAGCACCACCCATAATCAGGAAGCCTAGGCCAATCGAACCACCGCTGGCTGCCGCGCCAATAATCGCAGGTGCAAACATGGCGCCAATACGGCCTGCATTATAAGCACCGCCTACCGCAGTACCACGAATCGAGGTGGCGAAGCTTTCTGTCATATAAGTGGCATTAATCGCATATGGAATGCCATACAGGAATCCAAAGAAAATCAGCAGATAGGCAATGTTATCTGGCGTATTGAATAGCACAATCACGGGCAGGAAAATCGCCGTTCCAATTGCTCCAAACGAAAAGACAGCGCGTCTACCCAGACGATCTGCGGCAAAGCCCGCCAGAATTTTGCCGAAAATCATGGCTACATAGGTACCAATCATATAGCCGGCCATGGATTTAAAATTCATGTGCAATTCAGATTCCAGATATGCCGGCATCCAGTTGTTTACGCCATAGTAGCCAAATTGCAGAAAACCGGCCGTAAAGATCCACAAAATAAACATTCTGCGATTCGCAGGATCCGCGAAAATCTCTTTGACTGTGCTTTTTTTGGCGGGTTGCTGTGCTGTGATTTCAGCTGGGGCATATAGACGCTGCAAACGTGCACGCTGCCAGGATTCTGGCTCAGGAACCAGTTTCTGGATAAAAATCGCCATAACCGAGGGAATAATGGCAATAAAAAACAGGGTTCGCCAGCCATATTCTGGAATGATCCAGCCTGCCAGTACAGTGGCCACAATATAACCGACGGTCCATCCTGCCTGTAAGGTACCTAAAACCGTGGTGCGATATTCAGTTGGAACATATTCAGCCATGAGCGTATTGGCTGCAATATATAAAGAGCCTATGCCAAAGGCAGAAAGAAAGCGTAAAACAGCAAATTGTTCAAAGTTCTGTGCAAAGCCTAAGGCTGCGGTCAATATGGAAAATACCAGAATCGAAATGACTACGGTACGTACACGGCCCAGACGGTCACAGGCCCAGCCACCCATAAAGCCACCAATCGCCATACCTGCTAAGGTAAAACTGCCCAGTGCACCAGCCTGTAAATTACTTAAGCCAAATTCTGCTTTCAGGCTATTTAAACTGAAAGACAGCAGCAACATGTCCGCGCCATCTACCAGTAAAGCCAGAAAGGCGAAAATAAAAGCAATTTGCTGGGTTCGTTTGGTCGTAGGTTTAATCTTTTCTAATTCTCTAGCTAAATCCGTCATATTTAAATCTCTGTTTTCCTATCCTTAGGTTTTCATGATCTTTTTATATTTAAAGCTATTCCGCTAATGAATATGCTTTAAGGCTAATCCGTTTTTAATTCACTTGATTGACTCCTTTTTTAATCCTGTCTAGGAGATACCTTTTTCCTTTTTATCATTTAGCTCTTGTTCCTCGTTCATGCTTATATTTGCATCAGGCTAAATAAAATAAGATGAATATTCAATTATTTTAGATGTTTTATTTTGTTATGCGAAATTTATTATCATAAAGTTGATTGTTCTTTCATTTTCCTATAGCTTTAAAAAGAGGGATAAGAACGATATGTCATTTGAATAGGATCGAACAGGGAGCGTAATAATGGGTGCCTTAACAGGATTTCGTGTACTGGATTTAAGCCGGATTTTGGCTGGGCCCTGGTGTAGCCAGATTCTGGCTGATCTGGGTGCAGAAGTGATCAAGATTGAAAAACCGGATCATGGGGATGATACCCGTATCTGGGGACCACCTTGGCTTAAAAACAATCACCAGCAAGATACCCATGAATCGGCTTATTACCTGTCAGCCAACCGTGGCAAGCATTCGGTTGCAATCGATTTATCTACACCTGAAGGTCAAAGTATTATCAAAAAACTTGCTGAACAGAGTGATGTAGTCATTGAAAACTATAAAGCCGGTTCGTTGAAACGATATGGGCTGGATTATGAAAGTCTGAGCCAGCTAAATCCGCGACTGGTATATTGTTCTATTACCGGTTTTGGCCAGAACGGTCCGCGTGCGCAAGAGCCGGGCTATGATTTTATCGTTCAGGGAATGGGTGGCATGATGAGTGTCACTGGCGAACGTGATGACCTGCCCGGTGGTGGCCCACAAAAAGCGGGTCTGGCCTTTGCCGATTTGACCACCGGCTTATATGCCGCAATTGCCATTCAGGCGGCTTTGTTGTCCCGTGAGAAAACCGGTGAAGGTCAGTATATTGATATGGCGCTGCTGGATACCCAGGTTGCTTCCCTCTCTGTTCTGGCCATGAATTATCTCACCTCAGGCAAAGTACCCGGTCGCTTCGGAAACGCGCATGCCAATATTGTGCCCTATCAGGTGTTCAAAGCCCAGGAAGGTGAATTTATTATTGCCTGTGGTAATGATCTGCAATTTCAAGCTTTGTGTCAGGCCGTTGGTCTGGCTAAGGTGGCAGAAGATCCTCGCTTCTTAAAAAATTCTGGACGTGTTACACATCGTGAAGAATTGACCACAGTTCTACAGGCTCATTTCTATACTAGACCGGCAAAAACCTGGGTGGATTTAATCCATGCGGTTAAAGTGCCGGTAGGAATGATCAATGACCTGAAACAGACTTTGCAAGAAGAACAGGTATTGGCACGCGATATGGTGATTCAGATGCCGCATACTTTACGTGAAGATTACACCTCAATCGGTTCACCGATCAAACTCTCCAAGACACCGGTAGAATATAAAAAGGCACCCCCTTGTCTGGGTGAAGATACCGATGCCATTTTGAGTCAATATTTAAGTTCTGCTGAAATAGAAGAACTGAAAAGCAAAAAAGTCATCCAGCAGCGATAAGCCTGCAAGCAATAAAAAAGGAATCTTTCGATTCCTTTTTTATTTTAAATCTAATGGACTAGATCATTCCTTAACAGGCTTTGGCGCTCGGCTGAACAGTACGAGGCAGTTCGCGACGCAGAATTTTTCCTACTGCAGACTTTGGTAGTTCGGACACAAATTCAATGTATTTCGGCAATTTATAACTGGTCAGTTGCTGCTTCAGATAAGTCATGACTTCATCTTGGGTTAGAGTTTCATCCTGTTTCACAATAAATGCCTTGGGTACCTGTCCAGATTTTTCATCATCAATACCAATCACTGCACATTCCAGTATCTTAGGGTGTTTGGACAGTACGCCTTCCAGCTCATTGGGATAAACATTAAATCCGGACACCAGAATCATGTCTTTTTTTCGGTCCAGAATGGTGATATAGCCCTGCTCGTCCATACAACCGATATCACCTGTCAGGAAGAATCCATCTTTGGTAAATACCTGTGCTGTTGCTTCGGCTTGCTGCCAGTATCCTTTCATCACCTGTGGACCACGTATGGCTATTTCTCCAGCCTGATTAAGCTCTACAGGTTTTCCTTCATCATTCAGAATTAGAATTTCAGTTCCTGCCAATGGCAAGCCAATCGTGCCACTAAATCGCCGGCTTAAAGGCGGGTTAAAAGTTGCAGTCGGTGAGGTTTCAGAAAGTCCATAGCCTTCATAAATCTGGCAGCCTGTGACCTCATGCCATAACTCTGCCGTATTTTTTAAAATCGATGCTCCCCCGCCGGTTGTGGTTTTAAGGCTTGAATGATCCAGTTCACGAAAATGTGAATGATGCGCCAAGGCATTAAACATGGTATTCACCCCGGGGAAAACAGTGGGTGGATGTTTCTGGTATTGATCCGCCAAAGCATCCAAATCTCTCGGATTTGGAATCAGCACATTGGCGAAACCTCGGCTCAGACCATAACTGAACAGGCAGATGGTAAATCCATAAATATGATACAGTGGCAAGGCACAGAAAACATATTCATTTTCAGTGGCATAACGGTCACCAAAATGGCTGATAAATACGGTACTGTTTTGGGCGATATTAAATAAAATATTGCGATGGCTCAGTTCTGCACCTTTAGAAACACCTGTGGTACCTCCCGTGTATTGCAGAATGACCGTATCTTCCTGATGTTGTACAGGCGGTTCAAAATCAATAATCTTTACCTGATTTATTGCCTGTCTAAAGTCAGAAAACTGTTTATCCGGATATTGTGCTGCCTGACTATAAATAGCACTTGGCTGCTCTTGAATAAAATCCAGCGGATGCGTTGAAATGACATATTTGAGTTGAGGACATTCATCTAGTGCTGTTAATTGCTCCAAAGTCTGTCCCAAGATAATCAAGGCTTCTGTACCTGAATCCTGTAGCTGATGATAGAGCTCGCGCTGGGTGTACATGGGGTTGACATTGACCAGCACATAACCCGCACGAATAATGGCAAAGGTCGCAATTGGATACTGAATAATATTGGGTAACATCACCGCAATACGGCTGCCAGCAGTCAGCCCAAGACTCTGTAAATAGCTTGCCAGTTTCTGGCTATACACATCGATATCGTGATAGCTGAATTTGCGATCTAGATAGATAAATGCGGTTTTATCCTGAAATTTTACCAAATTCTCAGCAATTATCGTGCTCAGGGTTTTCTCAGGATCTGGCCGGGTAAACTCCGGATTGATATTCCACTTTTTATATTCTTCCATCCATGGCTGACTGCTCATGACTATACTCCTGTCCTGGATTTACAATTATTTTGTATTATTTAAACCATAAGATTTTGATTTTAATTAAATATTTTTACACCACTTTCTGCTGTCTCGATTCAACATACTGGTAGTGATAACCGCTACGAATAAAATGCTGATTTTTATCCCTAAATGAATGAGCATAATCCGGCCAGACCAAAGTCAGCTTACGACTGACCGGGTCCAGATACCAGCTTTTACAGCTTTCCGATAACCAGACACTACCTTGCGAAAGCTGCTGTAGCTCCTGCATATAGCTATTTTCAGCGCTCTGATCCGCTTCGAAAACCTGGATCTGTTCCTGCTCAAAAAACTGCAAGGCATCTAGAATCAGATCAAACTGGGTTTCCAGAAAATAAAGTGCTGAATTATGTCCACTGCCTGTATTTGGCCCATTCAGGATGAACAGGTTTGGAAAATTATGTACGGTCGTTGACTGATAACCCTGCATGCCGCTAGACCATTGTTGTTCCAGACTTAGGCCATGCTTACCGACCACCTTTGCCGCATAAGGTGGGCGTGCTGCTTCAAATCCTGTCGCGAATACGATGATATCTGCAGAAAATTTATTTTCAGCCTGGCTTAATACACTGTCTTTCGTAACTTCTGCCAAGGCTGAATCTTCAAGCGTGACATGCGCTTTTAAAAAGGTTGGATAATAATCATTAGACAGCAATAAACGCTTACAACCAGGTTCATAATTCGGTGTGAGTTTCTGCTGTAATTCAGGATCTGAAATCTGATGTTTTAAGAATTGCAGGCAGTTTTTCTTGACCCGCTCAATCTGGCTTTTCAGATTACGGCGCTGGGCAAAATTGTATTCATTGCCCCAGAACAAGGAATGTCTGAGGGCCGACATACTGTCCGGATCTTTGCGGAAAAGCTGTTTTTCTGACTCAGAATAAGCTCGGTCTGGTCGGGGCAAAATATATGGCGCACTACGTTGCAAGACGGTCAGGCTTTTGGCTGTTTTGGAAATTTCCGGCACAAGCTGGATGGCAGAAGCACCAGAACCCACCACAACGACATGTTGATTTTCCAGATTCAGCTCGTGGTTCCAGCGCGCGGAATGCATCACTTGGCCTTCAAATTCTTCCAGCCCCGGAATTTTCGGGAGATGCTCATCTGCCAGATGCCCGGTTGCGGTAATTAAGATCTCAGCCTGATACAGACCTGTAGAGGTGTGAATTTCCCAGATGCGTTCTCGTGCATTCCAGCTGGCCTTTTCCAGTTGGGTATGAAAATTAATATGGGGCCGGATATTTTCCTGATCACAGCATTGAATTAAATAGCGCTGAATTTCTACCCCTTGTGGAAAGACACGCGACCAGTTGGGATTTTTAATAAACGAGAAAGAATATAAATGGGAAGGTACATCACAGGCGACTCCGGGATAGGTATTGTCACGCCAAGTTCCGCCTACTTCTGCTGCACGTTCAATGATTTTAAAATCGTGGATGCCCTGCTGTTTAAGGCGGATTGCCATTCCCAAACCACCAAAACCGCTGCCTACAATTAGAATCTTGCTGCGCTGTCCTTTAGCTTGCATTATTTATCTCCTTTAAGGCATATAAGGCTGGATTTTTTGATTCACCGGATATTGCTGTGGATGCTGGCTAAACTGGTTTACCAGTTGCACCACTTCGGCTGGCGCTTCGACATAGAGCGCATGTCCTGAAGAAATTTCGATATAGCGACTGTTCGAAATTGAAGCAAACAGCAGTTTAGCTTGCGCTACAGGCACCATGCGGTCTTCACGACAGGCAACGACTAGAGTCTCTGCACAGATGTCAGATAAAGCTGATGTAATATCAATGCGATAATTCAGTTCACGCTGTTTGGCTGCATCTTGGGATGGTTTAACAAAGCGTGCCAGATCCAGCACCTGCTGTTCGCTTCGTGCAGACAGATAATCATCGCTATACAGGCAATAATTGACAAAATGAGGCAAGGCCGCAGATTGTTCAGTAAATAACTGTTGCCAGATAACGGTACGCAGTTGTTGCACCGAGCTAGTTTTGGCCCAACCGGCTAACAGGATCAAACGCGCTACGCGCTGTTTTAAACTGGCTGCTACTTGTGCAGCAATCACTGCACCGAGTGAATAGCCGACCACTGTAATGGTTTCATCTTCTGCAACCACATGCTGAATCAGTGCTTCAACTTGTTGGCTAAAATCGGTCACCTTTAGATCAGCTTTATCGGGGGTATGTAAATCAATGGATAAAACCCGTTGATGAATACCCAGCATCGGAAAAATATAACTGAAATGCTTGTCGGTATTTCCACCGGTGCCATGAATCAGAATAATGGTGGGAAATGCAGAACGCTGTCCGACTTCATGAAAAGTAAGCTGCAGATCAGCATAAGGACACTGTTGAGTAATCATGTCTAAATCCATATAGACTCCTGATCTTGTTATTTTATGGTTTATTCAATACCGAAGAATAACTCTCAATATTTGAATGAGGTTAGGATGCAAAAATTATTAAAAAAAGACCCACGACACGAGTATCGTGGGTCAAAAGGTTTAATCGAATTTGAACTCTTCAGGTTCAAGTAAAAACAGGCTTTCACCACCTGCCTGAATATTGGCAAAGTGGGTTGAAGTTCTTGGCAAAATACGTGCAAAGAAGAATTGTGCAGTTTTGATCTTGGCTGCATAGAACGGATCAGTATTACCTTCTTCAATTTTCTGCTGCGCAGTAATTGCCATTTTCAGCCACAGATAAGCGGACACGACATAACCAGAGAAATATAGGTAGTCAACTGATGCTGCCCCAATTTCATTGGCAGACTGCTGAGCCTGCTCCTGAATGGTTCTGGTTAATTCCAGCCATTGTTCAGTCAACTGGCTGACTTGTGCAACTTGCTGGCTAAACTGGGCATGTTGTTGATGTTCTTTTACAAAGCCTTGAATTTCCTCGGTTAATGCGGTCAACAGACCCAATTTTGAGCCCAGCACTTTACGCGCCAGCAAGTCAATGGACTGAATTTCAGTAGTTCCTTCATAGAGGCTGGCAATACGTGCATCACGGGCAATCTGTTCCATGCCATGTTCAGCAATATAACCGTGACCACCGAAAATCTGCATACCATGTTTAGCTGCTTCTATGCCGGTTTCAGTCATTAATGCTTTGGCAATTGGCGTTAATAATGCCAGACGGTCTTCAGCTGCTTTCTTTTCTTCCGGGCTGTCAGTGGCTTCAGCGATATCGGCATAGGTCGCCAGATAATATGCAAGTGCACGTGAACCTTCTGCAAACACCTTTTGAGTCAGCAGCATGTTACGTACAGCCGGATGCACGATAATCGGATCTGCAGGCTGGTCTGGCGCTTTCGCACCTTCAAGTGAACGCATCGCCAGACGGTCTTTGGCATAAGCCAATGCACCCTGATAAGAAGATTCTGCTGCTGCCAAGCCTTGAATGGCTGTACCGATACGTGCCGAGTTCATAAAGGTAAACATGCAATTCAGGCCGCGATTTTCAGGCCCAATCAGGAAACCTTTGGCATTATCAAAATTCAGCACACAGGTTGCGTTACCGTGAATGCCCATCTTGTGTTCAAGAGCGCTACATACCACGCCATTACGGGAAGCCACATTACCAGCTTCATCCAGATTGTATTTCGGCACAATAAACAGCGAAATACCTTTGGTTCCCGCAGGTGCATCTGGCAAACGTGCCAGTACGATATGCACGATATTTTCAGCCAAGTCATGTTCACCGGCTGAGATAAAGATTTTCTCGCCACTGATGCTATAGCTGCCGTCTTCATTTGGCACTGCTTTGGTACGGATTAAACCTAGGTCAGAACCGGCATGAGATTCAGTCAAGCACATGGTTCCAGTCCAGCGGCCTGCAATTAAAGGTACCAGAAACTTCTGTTTCTGTTCATCGCTACCATGATGCTCTAAAGTACGCATCGCACCATGGGACAGGCCTGGGTACATGCCCCAAGACCAGTTGGTTGCAGTGATAATTTCAGAAATGGCAATACGGTATAAAGTCGGAAAACCCTGACCGCCATATGCTTCGTCACCAGTTAATGAGGTAAAGCCGAGTTCTACATATTTGTCATAAGCTGCTTTAAACCCATCCGGGGTGGTTACGACGCCATCCTGCAAACGGCAACCCTGCTGGTCGCCTGTCGCATTAATCGGTAGAAGTTCGTTTTGGCAAAAGTCCGCAGCGACTTCCAGATATTGTTCCATAATATCCATAGAAACCTTGTCTGCGAATTTTGCATAGCCCTGATATTTCTGTTCAACGTTTAACAGGTCTTTCAGGACAAACTTCATGTCTTTTAATGGCGCAATATAATTTCTCATCGTAATTCCCTTGTATGAGTTCTAATTTGTATATTTATGACAATTAATTTCATAATACGAAATTATGTTTTAAATCCACTATAATATAATTTAAAGAATAAAATCTAGTCATTCGATGAAATTTCCCATTTAAAAATAAAAAATATACAGGATGAAAAAAGCCATTCATGGTGGAATGGCTTTTCTATTCAGCGACTTCACTAAAGTTGATTAACGTGGAAAAAATTGAGCTAAACGTTGCTGAACAATCTGCTCTGCCTCCTGCATGATATTTTCGATCAGCGCCTGACAAGTCGGAATGTCATGAATCAATCCCATCACTTGACCTGCAGTCAGTACACCAGCATCAATATCGCCATTTTCTAAAGCGAGCTTGCCTTTTAAACCGCTGACATAGGGACGAATCTGTTCAAATTGCAGGTTTGGATCTTCACTCATTTTCACCACAAGATCAGATACCGCATTTTTGGCAACACGGGCAGTATTCCTGAACTGTCGATACAGCAGATGTGTCGCCCTTTCATCATTATCGACATAGAACTGTTTGATGTTTGAATGGATCGGCGCTTCCTGAGTTGCACAAAAGCGTGTACCCATATTGATGCCTTCAGCACCTAAAGCCAAAGCTGCGACCAGACCACGGCCATCAGCAAAACCGCCACTGGCCACAATCGGCACAGTAAGCTGATCCGCAGCGGCAGGAATTAAAATCAGGCCAGGAATATCGTCTTCACCCGGATGCCCCGCACATTCAAAACCATCAATCGAAATGATATCCGCACCGATTCTTTGTGCTGAAAGCGCATGACGGACGGAAGTACATTTATGAATGACAATAATGCCGTGTTGCTTAAACGCCTCAATATGTTCATGAGGCTTGTTGCCTGCTGTTTCTACGATCTTGATACTGCTTTCAATGATCGCCTGTCGGTATTCTGCATATGGCGGCGGATTCACAGCGGGCAATAATGTCAGATTGACTGCAAAAGGCTGATCGGTCATTTCTCGGCAGCGTGCAATTTCCTTGACCAGGGCTTCAGGCGTCGGTTGAGTCAATGCCGTTAATGTTCCCAAGCCACCAGCATTAGATACGGCACTGGCCATTTCTGCGGTACCGACCCACATCATGCCACCCTGAATAATCGGATAGCGAATCCCTAAAAGCTCGGTAATACGGGTCTGAATTTTCATAAATGCTCTCCTTAGTATCCGGTAAATTGTGCAGGGCGTTTTTCGACAAAAGCCTGGACACCTTCTTTATAGTCCTGACTGTTCAGCGCCAGATATTGCAGGTTTTGTTCCAGTTCCAGTTGCTGGTCCATGTTATTTTCAGCACTGCGTTGCAAGGCCTGTTTGGTCAAAGCCAGCGCATAAGTCGGCTGTTGAGCTAATCGCTGTGCAATGTCGTCGATATAAGCATCAAATTCTGTATCTGGAAGCATTTTCCAGATCATGCCCATTTCGGCGGCCTCTTTGGCATGCACCGGTTCGCCCAGAAAAGTGAGTGCCATGGCACGTGCATAACCGATTAAACGTGGCAACATCCAGGTGCCACCGGCATCAGGAATCAAGCCAATTTTAGAAAAAGCCTGAATAAATCGGGCACTTTCCTTGGCAATGACCAGATCACAGGCCAGTGCGATATTGGCACCTGCACCGGCAGCCACACCATTCACTGCTGCAATCACCGGTTTGGGACTCTGGCGGATCAGGTTAATCAAGGGATTATAGTATTTGGCCAGCGAGCCTTGCGGTGGCAAAGGCACATTGCCGAGCTGTCCAGCACGTTCTTTTAAATCCTGTCCTGCTGAAAACGCCCGGCCATTACCGCGAATCACAATCACCCGAATATCCGGATCTTTATTCCAGTTTTTCAGCACCTGCTGCACTTCCTCATGCATTTGCCGGTTAAAACTGTTGAGTGAATCCGGGCGGTTAAAACTTAAAGTTGCGACGCCTTGCTGAACCTGAGTTTGAATCGTTTCCCACATCATCAATTTCCTTATTTTTTTGCCTGTATCCCTATAATTAATAGCCTTTATTGAGATCTACCTGATGGCATAAATCCAGCCCGAGATTTAAACGTCGGTCATTTTCTAGAATCTGTTCCACCACCACAGACATGGGCGCATGTGAGGCGACATGTGGCGTAACTACGATCTTTTCATGCTGCCAGAATGGATGTTCAGCAGCTAATGGCTCCTGTTCAAATACGTCGACAATTGCGCCACGGAGATGACCTGAATCCAGTGCATTGAGTAGATCCTGCTCGATTAAATGCTGGCCTCGCCCGACATGAATTAATGCCGCCTGTTCAGGTAACTGCTGAAATAATTCAGCAGAAAGAATACCGGTATTCTCTTCAGTAAGTGGTAGCAGATTAATCAGGATCTGGCTGTGGGCCAGGAACTCGGAAAGTTGTTCTGATCCCACATAGCTTTTGACCTGAGCAATCTCTTTTGGGGAATTGGACCACCCAGACACCTGATAGCCCATGTCGGCAAAACGTTTTGCCACATAACCACCCATATGGCCAAGGCCCATAATCCCAATCTGGATATGATGGCTATAACTTTGACGATACTGTTTCCATAGCTGCTGCTTTTGCTGCTGGATCATGCGGTCAAAATAACGCTGGAAATACAGCACGCCCCAGAGCAGATAATCAAACATGCCCTTTTGATGATGTGGATCCAGTACCCGGCAGACTGACTGGTCAGATCTAATCTCGTTTAAATTTAAATGTTCGACCCCTGCAGCAATCGAATGAATCAGGCCAAGTTCTGGAAGCTTTTTGAGTTTTTCCAGGTCTGGAAACCACGAAGCTGCTGTGGTCGCCTGTTCTGCTTCCGGGCTGTCCAATGTACAGAAACTGCCCTCAGGGGCATATTTCTGAAAAGACTTCACCAGAATTGCTTCAATATTCGGCACAGTACTGGATATCACAATCATGATGCATACTCCGTATATTGATGCTCAATCAGGGATAATGCAGCCTGCCAGGCACGCTGTAAAATAGGTTCAACTAAAGGACTGGCGAACTGCTTGGCAGTTTTAATTCGAACTTCTTCTGCTGGATAATGCACTTCGGCACCCCCACTTAAAGCCTTGACCTGCGCCTGACAGGCGCGCTCAAGGAAATAGATTTCATGAAAGGCCCGTGCAATCGTTTCGCCAGCCGTTAAAAGTCCGTGATTGCGTAAAATCATGGCGCGATGGCCGCCTAGGTCCTGAATCAGGCGTTCCTGCTCATCTGTTGAGAGTGCCACGCCTTCATATTCGTGATAGGCCACCTGCTGATAAAATTTCAGCGCATGCTGGGAAATGGGAAGAAGTCCGTGTTTCTGTGCAGACACTGCTATGCCGTCTGCGGTATGCGTATGAATGACACAGTTCAGATGAGCATGTGCTTCATGAATTGCGGAGTGGATGACGAAGCCAGCCATATTCACTGGCTTGTCCTGTTCATAGCTTTCTACGACCTGCCCTTCATGATTAATCTTGACCAGCGTTGAAGCGCACATTTTTTCAAAAGCGACACCATACTGATTAATCAGAAAACAGTCAGGCTGATCAGGGACTCTTAAACTGATGTGAGTATCAATCAGGTCCGTCATCCGGTAATGCGCGATAATGCGATAAAGCGCTGCGAGTTCACAACGTGCCTGCCATTCAGCATCTGTGACGAGATTTTTTATTGTCATCGTTCCATCCTGGAAAAATATAGCATTTCGATCACTATCTGTTATATCATAATTTTAGAAAAACAGAATATTATTTCATAAAGCGAAATAAATCATTACAAGGAGTTGATATGTCAACATCACAATTAAACGGACTTGAATATCTCACCGCAATTAAAAATGGGGAAATTCCCAGTTCAGCCATGAGTGAAATTATTCCCATGCGTCTGACCTTGGTGCGCGAAAACTATGTGGAATATGAGGTGCGTCCTGATCAGCGCCATTACAATTTACAAGGCGGAATTCATGGCGGCTTTTGTGCAACGGTTCTAGATAGTGCTACTGGCGCTGCCGTGCATACGACAGTAGATGCAGGTGTCAGTTTCTCAACAATTGACCTTAATGTGAAAATGCTGAAAGCAATGAAAAGTGGTGAAACCTATACTGCGATTGGTGAAGTCATCCGGATCGGACGCAATGTGCTGACCTCAGAAGGCCGAATTATCGATAAAGAAGGTAAAGTTTATGCCTTTGGTTCAGCGACTTTATTAGTCACTGCCCGTAAGTAAATCATTACACTGATGTAATCAATCCCTGCATGTGCAGGGATTTTTATTTTGAAAGAAGAATCCCAATAAAGAATGCCATGCATATCATAGATACATGGCATTAAGACTATGACTAAACTGTTATGCAGCTTCAGGGTTTTCAATCACCATCGCCAAGCCTTGACCCAGACCGATACACAGACTAATCACGGCATATTTTTTACCGGTACGCTGTAACTGACGTGCAACGGTTAAAGCCAAACGCGCACCCGAACAGCCCAGTGGATGACCAATGGCAATCGCACCACCATTTGGATTGACACGCGGATCATCCAAAGCGACATCCAGACCTTTCAGGCAAGATAATACCTGACTGGCAAAGGCTTCATTAATCTCGATGATATCCATATCGTCTAGCGTCAAACCAGCACGTTGTACTGCCTTTTTAATCGCTTCAATTGGGCCTGCACCCATGATGCGTGGCTCAATGCCAGCGGCTGCAGAAGACAGGATACGAGCCAAAGGTTTTAAGCCATACTGTTCCTGAACTTTTTCACTGCCGATAATCAGTGCTGCAGCGCCGTCATTGATTCCTGATGCATTACCCGCTGTTACTACACCACCTTCAAATAGCGGTTTTAACTTGGATAAAGCTTCAAATGTCGAAGATGCACGTGGATGCTCATCCTCAGTAATTTGTTTAGGTGGCAATTTGCGTCCTTGAGAAACTTCAATCGGGGTAATTTCACCTTCAAAGAAACCTGCTTCTTTCGCTGCCTGATATTTTGCCTGTGATGCAGCAGCAAAGGTATCAGCCTGTTCACGGCTAATACCAAATTCTTCAGCCACGTTATCACCTGTTTCAGGCATACTGTGCGCGCCAAACTGATCCGTAAATTTACGGTTCGGGAAACGGGTACCAATCGTGGTGTCATAAATTTTGGCATCACGTGAATAAGCACTTTCTGCTTTGCCCATCACAAAAGGCGCGCGGGTCATACTTTCTACGCCACCGGCAATGTACAACTCGCCTTCACCTGCAGTAATGGCACGTGCCGAATCAATCACAGCACCGAGACCTGATGCACATAAGCGGTTTACCGTCTGACCTGGAACTGTTACCGGCATACCTGCTAACAATGCTGCAAAACGTGCCACATTACGGCTGTCTTCACCGGCCTGGTTGGTGCTACCAAAGATTACATCTTCTACATCTGCTGCCGGGATACCGGTTTTTTCCAGCAGGTTTTTAATGACTGTTGCTGCCAGATCATCTGGACGTACGCTTGCCAGACTGCCTGCATGGCGACCGATTGGCGAACGTAAACCATCATAAATATATGCATTTAACATGAGTGTTATTCCTTTAACTTTCTAATTAATGTGTTGTATGAACAAGTGGTAGACCAAGCTGAACGCGGCGACGCAACCAAGGACTTGGACGGTAACGCTGGTCACGGGTAATCGCAGTCATACGATCCAGAATTTTTAGAATTTTTTCAGCTCCCAGCACATCCCCCCATTCAATTGGACCATATGGATAGCCAAGGCCTAATTTCACCGCGATGTTGATATCTTCCACCGTTGCAACGCCTTGCTGGGCAATATCACAGCCGAGATTCACAATCATTGCCAAAGCACGTTGAGCCACAAAGCCGACGCTTTCCTGAATTACACTGGCGGTCACACCATCCAGATTGAAAATCGATTGGGCTGCTTTTACCAGCTCAGGTTGGGTGACAAAAGTTGGCATCAAGGTACGGTGTTTGTTCAGACCATATAGCAGATCGATACACACCACTTGCTGAGGTGCCAGCTGATAACGGACAGCGGCTGAAGTTGCATCTTCACCATAAGTGGCAATCAGGATTAAAGCCTCTGCTGAAGGTGTCTCAGTTTGCTCAATCTGGATATTGAACTGCTGCAGATATTGCTCAAGTGCCTGACGGTCTTCGTCATATTCGGTGCCTAGCCAGACTGATGGATATTGACTTAACTTTTCAACCAATGCTGGAGCAACATCACCTTCTTTGCTACCCGAAGTGTAATCATAGAAACCTTTACCGGTTTTACGACCTAACTGCTTGGCAATAAAACGCTGACGGGTAATCACGCTTGGACGGTAACGTGCTTCTTCATAATACTGATGATAAATCGATTCACTCACCGGGTGCGAGACATCCATACCGGTCAGATCACCTAATTCAAACGGCCCCATTTTGAAACCGATTCCGTCACGGTAGATCCTGTCAATATCATAAAATGGTGTGACATTTTCATTCAAAATTGCATAGGCTTCGCTACCAAAGGCACGGCCGGCATGGTTAATGATAAATCCTGGAGTATCTTTAGCTTTGACCGGACGATGACCCATTTTTGTAGAAAGCTGGGTTAATGCTTCAATAATGTCAGCACGGGTATTAAAGCCTTCAATCACTTCGACCACTTTCATGAGTGGGACCGGATTAAAGAAGTGATAACCGGCAACACGTTCTGGCTGCTCACAGTTGGCAGCGATTGCACTGATCGACAATGAAGAGGTATTAGATGCCAGAATCGCTTCTGGTTTTATCATTCCTTCCAGTTGCTGCATCAGTTTTTGCTTGATTTCCAGATTTTCAATAATCGCTTCAACAATCAAGTCACAATCTTTCAGGTCTTCTAGCTGCTGCGCAGTCGACAGATGAGCAATATCTTCAGCGGCTTTTTCATGGCTGAATTTACCTTTATCTGCTAAGGTATTTAATGTTTTGTCCAGTTTATCCTGAGCCTGTTCGGCTGCCCCTTCTTTGGCATCAAACAGTACCACATCATGACCAGACTGAATCGCGATCTGGGCAATACCTGCACCCATCGTGCCTACACCAATAATGCCGATTTTCTGAATCTGAATACTCATGCTTATCGTCCCTGATAATTCGGTTTACGTTTTTCAATAAAGGCCTGCATGCCTTCTTTTTGATCTTCGGATGAGAACAGCATCTGGAAAGACTTACGTTCCAGGGTAAGTCCGGCATTAAGCGGCACATCTTCAGCCAGTAAAGCCACTTCCTTGATTTGTTCAAGCGCAATTGGCGGCATTTTTGCCAGACCTTCAGCCATCTTGATTGCTGTTGCAAGGGTTTCGCTGTCTTCCGTTACTTGAGACACTAGGCCAATCTGATAAGCTTCCGGCGCTGGTATCAGACAACCCGTCATGATGATACGCATCGCATGGAATTTACCCACGGCACGGAATAATCGCTGGGTACCACCGGCACCCGGCATGACACCCACTTTCACTTCAGGCTGACCAAACTGGGCGCTTTTCCCGGCAATAATAATATCTGCATGCATCGCCAGTTCACAGCCACCACCAAGTGCATAACCGTTTACAGCTGCAATCACCGGTTTTGAACACTGTGCAATCGCCTGCCAGTAACGTTCAGTCCGGCGCTGCATCATTTGAATGGTTTCTGCATTGGCCAGTTCTTTAAGATCGGCACCTGCTGCGAAATCTGTTTCACCACCGGTAAGAATAATGGCACGTACATTTTCATCGTCATTCAGTTGCAAAAAAGCCGCCGCAAGTTTCTGACGCACTTCTGTATTCAGGGCATTTTTCGCTTCTGGTCGATGAATTTTAACCATCGCTATATGAGTTGAAATTTGTTCTATTTGAACGACCTGTTCCATTAAAAAACTCCATTTATTTTGTATAGCGAAATTTTATTTTATATAAAACTAAGGTTTCTCAAGCTATAAATCAAGGATTTTTAACTCCAGAATGCAAAAAAGTTATTTTTTACTAAAAATAGAGTAAAAACTCTTGTTCATCTGGTTATTTTATGATTAATTGATTTCGCAATACGGAATTAAGTATTTTAAACTCAATCTGATTATTCATTTAAATGAATAATCGCCATAAGGCTGAACTTAAAGTTAATTTACGAAATCAAATTTTCCAGCAATGAGATGATTTTGATTTAGCGTAAAGCATGAAAAATCGAATGTAGCCTGATAATAAATGCAGCGGCTGTTGTGTGCAGAGCGAGTCTGTTAAATCAGGAAAACTATGTTTCCGTGAGGAAGAAAAATGGATTTAGCGGTAGCAGAGGAAATGCTACTTTGAATATATAGAGGATATAAGAATGACAAGCGATACCATCGTAACAGGAGACAATAAAACCGATGTCTCCTCCACGGATACCATTAAACAGGCACCAAAACGTCTTTGGATGACGGCTTTTATCTTTGCTTTTCTGATTTTGCTCTGTGACGGTGCAGATATCGGGATTCTGGCTTTTAGTCTGACCAGTCTGAAAGCTGAATGGGGCCTGACTTCTGTACAGGCGGGTGCCTTGGGAAGTTATTCTCTTTTAGGTATGGGGATCGGAGGCTTTATTGGTGGATGGGCATGCGACAAATTTGGACGTGTCCGCGTCATTGTACTGGCCACCATCGCCTTCTCGATCTTATCCGCCTACTCAGGTTTTGCTCAGTCTTATACTGAATTTGCAATTTTACGTACTCTTTCTTGCTTGGGTTTAGGCTGTTTATATATTGCCTGTAATACTCTGATGTCAGAATACGT
Source organism: Acinetobacter lwoffii (assembly GCF_024129715.1). Classification (GTDB taxonomy): domain Bacteria; phylum Pseudomonadota; class Gammaproteobacteria; order Pseudomonadales; family Moraxellaceae; genus Acinetobacter; species Acinetobacter lwoffii_U. The sequence goes on along the minus strand of NZ_JAMXXM010000015.1, from coordinate 13,999 downwards.
ACCGACCAAATACCGTACTACTGTACTGGCAACATTGATGACTGGTTTCACTTTAGGTTCATTGGTGATTACCATGATTTCAGGCTGGATTATTCCTGAGTTCGGCTGGCGTATGCTGTACTGGATCACAATTGCTCCATTAGCTTTGGGTATCCTGATGCACTTTATGGTGCCAGAGCCAGAATCATGGAAACGTGTCCGTGAAATGAAAAGAACTGGTCAGATTGTGGATAACGATACCAAAAAAGGTAATCCATACATCACCATTCTTAAAGATAAAACTCATGGCAAGATGTTCATCTTGTGGTCTTTCAGCTCCGGTTTCCTGTTATTTGGTTACTTCGGTGTAAGTAACTGGTTGCCAAGTTATCTTGAAGCTGAATTAGGCATTAAGTTTAAAGAAATGGCACTGTATATGGTGGGTACATTCATCACCATGATTTTTGCCAAAATCATTGCAGGTTATGTTGCTGATAAAATTGGTCGCCGTATTGTGTTTGCTTTCGGCACCATGGGAACAGCGCTATTTATCCCTGTCGTGGTGTATATGCATAATGCCGATAACATTGGCGTACTGATGCTAATCTTCGGCTTCCTGTACGGTATTCCATATGCCATCAATGCAACCTATCTAACCGAAAGTTTCCCGACTGGTGTTCGTGGTACAGCGGTGGGCGGTGCATTCAATATTGGTCGTATCGGTGCAATCTTTGCGCCAATTACGATTGGTTATCTGGCGATGCATGGTTCGATCGGTACAGGTCTGTTGGTAATGGGTGCAGCATATTTCCTATGCGGTTTGATTCCTGCCCTGTTTATTAAAGACCGTTTATACGATCCGCAAAAAGCAGAATAAACCCTACTTCGGAAGGCAGGTCAAATCGCTGCCTTCCTCACTTCAAATATTTACAACACGTCAGTATAGAAAGGTCTCCTTTCATTCAGGATTAAAAATTTCTTTAGGGATTAAGAAATGAAAAAATTAGTTTTAGCGACATTATGTGGTATTGCTTCAGCACAGGCATTTTCAGCAGAAGCTTCTGAAGACCGTATGCAATTTCTTGAGTCACAGTTAAAGCAAATCCAGGCAGAACTAGAACAACAAAAAGCCGCGCAACTTGCATTAAAGAACCAGCAGGAACAAGCCAAAGCGCAAGACTCTAAAACGCTGAGTTCAATGGTAGATAATGTCGATGTTTATGGCTTGATCCGCTTTGATGGTGCAGTCGATTTCAAAAGTACTACTGAAGCCCGTGGCCGTACCATTAACCAGATTAATAAAGTACCTTTTACTGAACCGGATTCTGTACGTTCCGATTTTACTGCGGCTGCCAGCCGGATTGGTTTCCTGGCCAAAGATCTAGGAGGCAATCCGAATGTTTCTGCTCGTTTAGAAGCCGACTTCTGGACCAACAATGGTAAAGGCGATGGTGGATTACGTATCCGTCATGCACACTTAAAATACTATAACTGGACGTTTGGTCAGGCCTGGTCATTGATGTCAACACCAGAGATTAGCACTGAAGCTGTCGACTACAGCTTGTTCCTGGGTGGATCAGTCTTACGTACACCTCAGGTGAGCTATGCTTTCAAACTTGATCCGGAAAATACCTGGAATGTCGGTCTGGAGTACATGGCCGGTGGCGATCGTTCTTCTGCCTTACCTGCCTTAAGCACTAAATATGTTCATCAATCAGGCCCTCTTCATTTATTAGCTCAAGGCTTTGTCAATCAAAAGCAAGCGCAAACAGATACAGGTGATATTGAAAAAGTTGGCTGGGGTGTGGGCGTTGGTGGACGTTACCGTTTAGATGATCAAAACTCAATTCAGGGGAACTATTTCCATATGGTCGGTGATCAGCGTATTGCAGCTTTCTTGACTCAAGGTTCAACAACCGATGGTGCTGCCTGGGGTGGCGATTATTCAGTCGATCCAATCAATAATGAACTTTTATTGAATGAGTTCAATAGTATAAATATTGGCTTCACGCATAAATTTACGCCGAAACTACGTAGTAGTATTAATGCCAGCGTGGTTGATTTTGATGATTCTAGCGATTATGCCAAAGCCAATCCGGAAACCAATAAGCGCTTAACCGACTATGTGGCTAACGTGATCTATTCTCCTGTTCCAAAGATTAATTTGGGTGCAGAATATCATCATGGCAAGCGTGAAACCTTTGACAATAAGGAAGCAGATATTTCGCGTATCAACCTCTCTGCCAACTATAGTTTTTAAAGCCTCAGGAGACAAGGATGTCAGCCCAAGGGCAAATTTCACGCCGTTTCATGTTCATGATGGCAATGACCTGCGCACTCTGCGCAGGTTGTAACTATTTTAACCAGCCCTTGATTTATTCTATTGCAGAGGATCTGCAGATCAGTGTAGGGCAGTCTGGCTGGACTGTAGTACTGACCCAGATTGGCTATGCCACCGGGTTATTTTTATTTGTCCCCTTGGGGGATTTATTCGAAAAACGGCTGTACATTTGCAGTTTGATGTTCTGTACCGGATTGGCGCTTATTGGGCTTTCAGCCAGTACCAATCTGCATATGTTGTATGGCTTTACCCTGCTCGCCTCTTTTTGTTCGATCACCACCCAGATTCTGATTCCTTTTGCCGCCAGCCTGTCGCAACGTGATAAAAGTGCCGAAGTCGTTGGCCTACTCATGAGTGGTGTTCTGGTCGGCATTCTGTTTGCCCGTACCGTGGCCGGACTGATTTCTACTTTATGGTCCTGGCATGCGGTGTACTTATTTAGTGGTTGTGCAATTCTTCTGCTGAGTCTGGCCATGTGGTTCCAGTTACCAAGCGCTAAGAGCCAGTTGCAGATGAATATATTGCAAATTTATCGCTCACTATTTACCTTTGCACGCACAGAACCCATGCTGATCCGGCGTAGTATGATCGGAGGTTTGGGTTTTGGCATGCTGAGTATTATCTTTACTACCATGACTTTTATTCTGGCTGAAGCACCTTATCATTTTAATGATTTCCAGATTGGCCTCATGGGCATTGTGGGGGTGGTCGGCATCTGGTCCTCTCAGTGGACCGGTAAAATGATTGGCAGGCATCGGGAAAAATGGATTGCGCATCTGGCTACGTGCGGACTGATTCTGGCCTGGATTCCTTTATTCTTTGCCCAGAATTATTTATGGATTTATATCTTGGGCTTAATTCTGGCTTATTTTGGAATTTCCTGTTTGCATGTCTTGAACCAGAATCTGGTCTATCGAATTTCAATGCAGGCTCGCTCGCGGATTAATGCCATCTATATGACCTGTTATTTTTCAGGTGCCGGTCTGGGTGCATTTTTATCGCTGCATTTATGGAAAAGCTATGGCTGGTCTGCCTGCGTCATTTTAGGTTTTATTTTTGCCGTGTTGATCTTTTTGATTAACTATTATGATTTAAACCAAGAAAGAAATTTAGCCAATATTCAGCCTGAGCCTTAGATACTGTTAAAAACCTTTGGGGTTAAAAGCTTATTTTTTTATCCCGCTTTCTGTACCGAGCATAAATTATAGAGATGATACGCTGATAAAATAGAAAAATTCTTTAAGCCTGTTTATCATTGTCTTTCTATCTGAAGAGCGGTTGAAAATATTGATATCTTAACTTTTAGAGTTAATTCAATTTACTATTTTCCATTGCGAGATAAACAGGCTTCAATTCAGTTAAAGGTGCAGGTTTTGCATAAAAGAAGCCTTGTAGCAGATCACAACCCTGTTGATAGAGTAAACTGGCTTGACTTACGGTTTCGACCCCTTCCGCGACAACTTCCAGATCCAGCTGATGGGCTAGATGAATAATCGATTGCACAATTGCAGCATCCTGACCATCGAGGGTCAGCTCTTCAATAAAACTACGGTCTAACTTGATTTGATTAATCGGCAAGCGACGCAGATAACTGAGACTCGAATAACCTGTGCCAAAGTCATCAATGGCGACCTGTACACCTAAAGCACGCACTGCTTTCAAAATTTCTATGGTTCGATCTGCACCATTAATGATGACACCTTCCGTGATTTCAATTTTAAGTAATTCCGGCGGTAATTGACTGAGTTCAAGTGCATGTTCAAGCACCTGCAAAAAGCCTGCTCTACGGAATTGCAAAGGAGAAATATTCACCGATACCGTGATCTGGCTATTGTGTGTCTTGTTCCACTCGGCAATATCTAAACAGGCCTTTTCCAATACCCATTGACCTACACTAATAATTTGCCCAGTTCTTTCTGCAAGTGGAATAAAAATCGCTGGGGAAATATAACCCTGCTGCGGATGGCACCAGCGGATTAAAGCTTCTACACCTGTTACCAGTCCAGTTTCAGGATGAACCAGCGGCTGATAGAACAGGTCAAAATTTTCTTGATTGATCGCTTCCATGAGTTCCAGACGCAGATTGGTATAGTCTATTTCTGCGACAGGCTGCATTCTGGTTTTTTCATACCACTGCCACATATTACGACCTTGTCTTTTGGCTTCCTGCATCGCCAAAACAGACTGATAAATCAATTCAGAAGAATGATGAATCGAACTGTCATCTGCCACAATACCAATGCTGGCACTTAAATGTATTTTGTACTGATCGACGATAAACAGCATGGAAAGAAGATCAAGAATTTCTCCAGCAATCACCTCGACTTCAGTGTGCTCATCTGTCCCTGAGAGCAGCAAAATGAATTCATCTTCAGCGAAGCGGCATAGCACATTATTGCCTTGAACAAATTTTTGCAGCCGCTCGCCCACACTTTTGAGAATCTGGTCACCCACCAGATGACCCAAGCTATCGTTGATATTTTTAAAGTCGTCCAGATCTATATACAGCAAGACTAATGGTTGTGAGCTCTCGTGCTGTGCTTCAAAAATATTTTCCAGAATTTTTTTGAATGCATGCTGGTTCGGTAAACCGGTTAAATGATCATGAGTATGCTGATGCTGAATATATTCTTCGTGAATACGTTGCTGGGTAATATCTTCCTGAATTCCTAAAAAATGGGTGCAGATTCCTGTCTGGTCAAAAATAGGACCTATAGTTAAACGATTCCAGAACCAGCTGCCATCTTTACAGTAACTTTTTATAGTCACCTGAATTTCTTTTTGTTCTTTGACCGCTTGCTTGAGTAATGCAATCTGATCCGGATCAGTATCTGGACCCTGTAAGAAAAAACAGCTTTGTCCTAATACTTCTGCTGCTGTATAACCGGTGAGCTTTAGAAAAGCTGGATTCACATACACCATTAACCTTTCTTCAGAGACATCTGTAATAAAAAGGCTATTCGGACTGGCCTCTACTCCACGTTTTAATAATCGTAGAGACTCCTTGTTTTTACGCGATACAGTAATATCTCGGGCAATGCCAATAATACCGGTAACGTTCTGATTTTGAATAATCGGTAAATTGGTCAGATCCAGCCATAAGATATCGCCTGCAACATTATAAATTGGAAGTTCATAATGTTGAGATTTACCTTGCGCCGCTTCTGAAAATGAAACATTCGCAAGTTCATGGAATTCGGGCGGTATGAAGGCACAATAGTGCTGACCATGAATTTGTGCTTTAGAAAAACCTGTAATTTCTTCGCAAGCAATATTGGTATTAAGCACATGTCCCTGCAGGTCAAGTTCAAAAATGATATCTGGATGATAGGTATAAAATGAGCTGTATTTTTCATTAAGCTCATGTCTTTTTTGACGTTCCTGATCAAGCTCAATTGCGAGAGCAACTAATTTTGCCGCTTGCTGTAAAAGCTGAATATGATGTTCAGTCGGTATTTTCGGTGTTCGATAATAAGTGGCAAACGTTCCGTACAAAATATCTGAAGCATTAATAATCGGCATAGACCAGCAGCTAGACAATTTTTCTGCGTTTACCAAAGCACGGTAAGGCTGCCAGTTTGGGTCTTTCATTAGATTTGGACTAATGACCAACTGACGTAAGAAAGCAGCTACGCCACACGATCCTTGATTTGGCCCAATTTTCAAATCTTGAATAGCATTACAGTACTCTTTTGAAAAGTGCTGTTTGCCACTTATAACATTTAAAGTTTGGGTGTCATCCTGATAGAGCATAATGGTGACAAGCGCATCTGGAATGCGCGATTCAAGCCACTGGCTAATGACATCGAGGATAGGCTTAAGTTCAGTATGGCGACCAATCAGATTAAAAATATGAAAAATTTCTTGATCATCACAATTATTATTCATTCAGACTATCACCTTCCTTAGCTTGTTAACATTTTAGACTTATTATTAAAATAATCATTAGCAAAAGTTTGTATTTATATCTTTAAAATACGGAAATACGGAAATACGGAAATACGGAAATACGGAAATACGGAAATACGGAAATACGGTCAATATTACGTGTATTTGATAATAATTCTAAAATTTAAAAATCACAGCCGAAGCTGTGATCTAAAACTATACTTTTACTTAATCAGAATATTGCGGACTTATTTTTAGGCTGCTTGTTGACGACTGTCCACTAATTTACAGCCTGTCTGCTGTTGTAATTCTTCAAAGCTTAAGCCATCCACTATTTCAATAACCTGAGCTTGTCGGTCTTTTAATTCAATCACACACAAATCAGTATAAATACGGTTGACACAATGTTTACCTGTTAGAGGATAACTCAGTTCTTCAACAATTTTTGCTTCACCGTTTTTGGTCACATGTTCCATGCAAACATAGACACATCGAGCACCCACTGCCAGATCCATTGCACCGCCTACAGCAGGTACAGCATCAGCATTACCGGTATGCCAGTTCGCCAGATCACCATTAATAGCCACCTGAAAAGCACCCATGATACAGATATCCAGATGCCCGCCTCGCATGATATCGAAAGAGTCCGCAGAATTCATAAAACTGCCACCTTGCAACATGCTTACGAGTTCTTTACCGGCGTTAATCAGGTCATCATCTGCCTGTTCGGGATCACTCAATGCAGCAAAACCTAAAACGCCATTTTCCGAGTGCAGAATTACTCCTTGTTCAGGTTTTAAATAACCAGCTACGCGTGTCGGCAAACCAATACCCAAATTTACAAAAGAGCCAGTTGGAATGTCTTGTGCAACTTTGGCCACAATCTGTTCACGTGTACGTTTTTGAATATTCATTATTTAATATCTCCAACTTTGACCACATGCTGTACAAAAATCCCTGGCGTTACGATGATCTCTGGATCAAGCTCCCCCAGTTCCACAACTTGATGGACTTGTGCAATGGTAGTTTTTGCGGCTTTGGCCATGATCGGACCAAAATTACGCGCTGCCTTACGGTAGGTTAAGTTGCCCCAACGGTCTGCCTGATTGGCATACACAAAGGCATAATCTGCATGAATCGGATATTCCAGCACATAGTCTTTTCCATTAATATTTCGGGTTTCTTTACCTTCAGCAATTTTGGTACCAAAACCGGTTGGAGTAAAAACAGCTCCTAAGCCTGCACCGGCTGCCTGAATACGGCAGGCCAGATTGCCTTGTGGCACCAGTTCCAGCTCAACTTTTCCGGCTTTATACAGATCTTCAAAGACGGTTGAGTTATTGGCTCGTGGAAATGAACAGATCATTTTTTTAACCAGTCCAGACAACAGCAGATTGGTTAGACCACGATCTCCAGAAGCTGCATTGTTGTTAATAATGGTTAAGTCTCTAGGACCAAAGTCAATTAATGCTTCGATTAATTCTATCGGCTGACCTGCCAGGCCAAAACCACTGGTCATAATGTGTGCACCATCAGGAATTTGCTTAAGTACCGTCTCGATATCCTGCGTGATTTTATTCATCATATTGCTTCCTAGCATGTTCTATCTATATTACGAGTGCAGATTAATCTGCCTTTTGTGGATCAAATAAGCGGTCTTTAATAAAGAAAGCGGGTATCAGGCCGCAAAGAAAATAGGCAATGCCCATAATCAGTAAGCCGGTACCAATTGAGCCTCCTTGAGCAAAATAGCCAATGGTAAGAGGTGCAAACACCGCACCCAGTCGGCCTACGTTATATGCCCCACCCACTGCTGTTCCACGCACTTTGGTGGAGAAGCTTTCTGTCATGTAAGTCGCATTAATACCGTATGGAATACCATAGAGAAAACCGAAAAATAACATCAGCCAGAGGATATTATCCGGCGTATTACCAAAGACAATCACAGGGATAAAAATTGCAGTACCCATAGTGCCGAAAGCAAATACCGCACGACGGCCAATCCGGTCAGCGATAAAACCAGCAATAACTTTGGTACACATCATGATCAGGAAAGTCCCGATCATATACATGGTCATTTCTTTAAACTTGATTCCCAGATCAGTCTCTAAATACGCCGGTAGCCAGTTGCTGACCCCATAATAGCCAAACTGTAAAAATGCGGTACTGAAGGACCAGAGGATAAACATGCGACGGCTAAGTGCATCTTCAAAAATCATTTTAAAAGTATTTTTTGGTTTTTCCTGCAGAATACCACTGGCTTTTGCATCCAGGCGTGCTTTACGCGCATCTAACCAGGCTTTCGGCTCAGGCACCAAGAAGTACATCGCGAAGGCCAGTACAATTGGAATAATGGCAATATAATAGAGGTATCGCCAGCCAAATTCAGGCAATAGCCATCCAGCCAGAACAGTTGCGACCACCGAGCCTAAAGTCCAGCCAGTCATAAGCGTTGCCAATACTGTAGAGCGATATTTGGTGGGTACATACTCTGCCATGAGTGTGTTACAGGCAATATATAGAGCACCTAGTCCAATCGCAGACGTAAAGCGCAGCCATTTGAACTGATCATAACTTTCTACGAATCCTAACCAGAAGGTTAATGAAGAAAATAATGCAATGGCAATGACGATCACACGAACCCGGCCAAAACGGTCACAAGCCCAGCCACCAAAAAAACCGCCGATAGCCATGCCTGCAAGCGTCCAGCTCCCTAAGGCACCGGCCTGCATATTACTTAATGAAAACTCTTGTTTCAGACTGGTCAGACTGTAGGCTAATAACGCAATATCAGCACCATCAACCAATAATGCTAAAAATGAGAAAATAAAGGCCAGAATCCAGACTCTTTGCTTGGGTTCGTTTCCACCTTCCACTGGGTGTTGTTGTGAATTGATCGTATCCATAATGCTCTTTCTACTTTTCGGCACTCCTGTGCCTTTTTAAAACGCATATTTCACTTAATTATTTAGGTGAAATATAGAATATTCGCTGATCATTACCACGCTTTAGCAAGGTGGTATAAAATGATTTTCAAAGTTCTTGATAAATTTTCTCTGCAGAAATCACGTAGCAATACATTGAATGATGTGATTAAGCACAATTCTTAAACCCGTAAAACAATCTAGCCAGCAATGCTGGCTAGAAGTTGATGTCAGGTTTAGTTGCAAAAGGCTGCAATTCCGGTTTGTGCACGACCTAAAATCAGGGCATGTACATCATGGGTACCTTCATAGGTATTTACCACTTCCAGATTAACCAGATGACGGGCTACACCGAATTCATCGCTAATGCCATTTCCACCCATCATGTCACGGGCCAAACGGGCAATATCCAGTGCCTTGCCGCAGTTGTTGCGCTTGATCAGTGATGTACCTTCAACTGAAGCAATGCCTTCATCCTTCATGCGGCCAAAACGTAAAGCCACCTGCAAACCGAGTGCAATTTCAGTTTGCATATCTGCCAGTTTCTTCTGGATCAGCTGATTCGCAGCGAGTGGTCGACCAAACTGTTTACGGTCCATGGTGTATTGATGTGCGGTATGCCAGCAGAACTCTGCAGCTCCCATGGCACCCCAGGCAATCCCGTAACGTGCACTATTCAAGCAGGTAAAAGGCCCTTTTAAACCGCGAACTTCCGGAAATGCATTTTCTTCTGGAACAAAGACGTTATCCATTACAATTTCACCGGTGATTGAGGCACGTAGACCCACTTTACCGTGAATCGCTGGAGCAGAAAGCCCTTCCCAGCCTTTTTCTAGAATAAAGCCACGAATGTCACCGACATTACCTTCGGCAGAAACTTCTTTAGCCCAAACTACAAATACATCAGCAATCGGGCTGTTGGTAATCCACATTTTTGCGCCAGTTAAACGGTAACCACCCTCGACTTTTTTGGCACGGGTAATCATGCTGCCCGGATCCGAACCATGATCCGGCTCGGTCAAGCCGAAGCAACCAATATATTCACCGGTTGCTAATTTTGGTAAATACTTCTGCTTTTGCTCTTCAGAACCAAATTCATTAATGGGTACCATCACCAGAGAGCTTTGTACGCTGGCCATTGAACGGTAACCTGAATCGACACGTTCAACTTCACGAGCAATCAGACCATAACTGACATAATTTAAACCTGCACCGCCGTACTGTTCCGGAATGGTTGGACCGAGTAAACCCAGTTCTCCCATTTCACGGAAAATAGCCGGATCGGTTTTTTCATGACGGAACTGTTCCAGTACACGCGGCATCAGTTTGTCTTGACAGTACGCTGCCGCTGCATCGCGAATCATGCGCTCTTCTGATGTCAGTTGCTGTTCGATTAAAAACGGGTCTTGCCAATCAAATCTAATTTTTGTCGTCATTTTAATATTTCCTTATTTTAAAATTATGAGATTAGGCGGTTGCTTGTTTAATCATTTCACGTGCAATAATAATTTGCTGGATTTGTGTGGTTCCTTCATATAAACGGAACAGACGCACATCACGGTAGAAACGTTCAATTGAATATTCACTGATATAACCCGCTCCACCATGAATCTGCAAACAGCGATCAGCAACTCGACCACACATTTCAGTTGCAAACATTTTGGCACAAGAGGCTTCAGTCGTAACATTTTGGCCAGCATCACGTAGACGCGCAGCATCCAGCACCATACATTTGGCTGCATAAATCTCGGCTTTGGAGTCTGCCAACATACCCTGGATCAGCTGGAAATTCGCAATGGGCTGACCAAACTGTTTGCGTTCCACTGCATAGTTAAGTGCGTCTTCCAGCATACGCTCTGCCATGCCGACGCTATAACCGGCAATGTGCAGACGGCCCTTATCCAGCACACGCATAGCTGTTTTAAAGCCGATCCCTTCTACACCGCCAATCAGTTGATCTTTATGCACTTTACAGTTATCAAAAATTACATCACAGGTATAGGAACCATGTTGGCCCATTTTCTTGTCAATTTTACCTAGGCTTAAACCAGGTGTGCCTGCTTCAACTAAAAATGCTGAAATACCACTAGCACCTTTAATCTCTTGATTGGTACGTGCCATCACGGTAAATGTCGTGGCGCGTGGCGCATTGGTGATGAAGCGTTTAGTTCCGTTTAAAATATAATAATCGCCGTCTTTGACTGCACTGGTTTTTAAAGCAGCAGCGTCTGAGCCTGAATCCGGTTCGGTCAAACAGAATGAACCAATAATTTCGCCCGTTGCATAACGCGGTAAATATTTCTGTTTTTGTTCTTCTGTACCGTCGATAATGATGCCACTTGAGCCAATGCCGTTGTTAGTACCAATTAAAGAGCGGAAGGCAGCCGATGTATGACCTAACTCCATCGCGACCAGAATTTCTTCTTCCATGGTAATGCCTAAACCACCATATTCTTCTGGAATCGTCAGGCCAAACAAGCCCAGCTCTTTCATCTGTTCCACAATATGTTCAGGAATGGCATTGTTCTCTTCTACTTCATGCTCAAGAGGCACCAGTTCATTTTTTACAAAATCGCGAATCGTTGACAGAAGTTGGTCTAGCATTTCCGGATCACGAATCATATGAATCTCCATGGATATAATTTAGGTAAATTCCTTTACCCTTATTTTTGTTTCGTATTACGAAATAAATAATCATATAAAATCATTTTGAGCAAGTGAAATTATTAAAAATTTTATGTTTTAACTAAAAAATGAAATTTTTCTGGTATTCCAGTTGATTTATGTTTAAGATTTAATTTCACCATACGAAATATTTTGATGAATGATTGTTTATTTATCAGTTTTTTTGAATAGATGATTAAACCTTTTTTTCTTGCTGTAATACTTATCGATCACTGACTCTTTCGGAGAAATCGAAACTTCTTAAATGTGTTGGCTACGTATTAAACCTAAAAAACTAGATGATTTTTTTATCGTCTTTAAACTTGGGTAACAGGATTCTTTTCGACTACAAATAATTTCGGCACTTTTTCCTATATTTTATCTTTTGTAGAAGTGTTTTATTTTGTATCGTGAAATTATGTTGCTATCATATTCATTAATTTAACTTTAATTGCCCTGACCATGACAAAAAATAAAACTGGTGAAATTCCCAACTTTGATGAAATCCGTTTAGATCCGATTTCACATATTCATAGAGAAAATAATCCTCAATTTATTGCATCTATTGCGCGTGGATTGGAAATCTTGCGTTGCTTTTCAGCGACCAATCAATTACTTGGCAATCAGGAAATTGCACAATTAACCAACTTGCCTAAGCCGACTGTAGCGCGTATTACCAGCACTCTGGTTTCTTTAGGTTATTTAAAACAACTGCCGAATACCACGAAATATCTACTGGATGTTGGGGTATTGGCTTTAGGCTATGCAGCTTTGAGTAATATTTCTGCACGTACTCAGGCCTATCCATTTATGGAAGAAATGTCACGCTATTCCCAAGCCCCTGTGGCAATGGCTACCCGTGACCGTCTCAGCATGATTTATCTGGAAGTAGTACATACAGAATCGACACTGACTATGCGCCGCCCTGTCGGTTCGACTTTACCGATTCATAGTAGTGCCATGGGACGTGCCTGTCTGGCAGCGATGGATGTAAAGGAACGCGAATATTTATTTGACGCGATCAAGAAAAGAAACGAAGATCAATGGCCAACCATCAAGCGTAATCTGGAACGTGCAATCCGTGATTATCATGATTATGGCTATTGTCTGTCTTTAGGTGACTGGGCAAAAGATGTGAATTCCGTGGCAGTTCCGTTGGTTCACCCCAAACATGGGATATTAACGTTTAACTGTGGTGCCCCAAGTTATCTGTTAAATCAGGAAAAACTGGAAAATGAAATTGGACCGCGTCTGATTCACATGGTGAATAATATTGCAATGAATCTCAATAACATATAAAAAAATTAATTATCAGAGCGACATTAAGTCGCTCTTTTTATTGAATACCCAATCTACACATCTTCTTCCTTTATCCAGAATTCTCAGCAAACCTTTTTAATGCTGCGAAATAGATAAGATTTAAAAAAGATAAAGTCCTATTTCAAATAAAAAGATCAAAAATAAGCTTCATAACCGATTTAGATAATGCTATAAATATCGTATAGCGAAATTGGATTTTATATTATGGAAGATATAACAAGAGAATCGATGGAGTTTGACGTCGTCATCGTAGGCGCAGGCCCTGCGGGTCTTTCTGCTGCGATCAAAATCCGTCAACTTGCAATTGAAAACAACTTAAACGATTTGTCCGTTTGTGTCGTAGAAAAAGGCTCCGAAGTCGGTGCACATATTCTGTCTGGTGCTGTGCTTGAACCACGTGCCATGAACGAGCTGTTCCCCGACTGGAAAGAACAGGGCGCCCCGCTGAATGTCCCGGTGACCGAAGATAAAACCTTCTTCCTGCTGTCAGATGAAAAATCACAGGAAGCACCGCACTGGATGGTGCCTAAAACCATGCATAACGATGGCAACTATGTCATCTCGCTTGGCAACGTGGTGCGCTGGTTAGGCCAGAAAGCTGAAGAACTGGAAGTGTCGATCTTCCCAGGCTTTGCAGCCTCGGAAATTCTGTATTATGCCGATGGCACAGTCAAAGGCATCCAAACCGGTGACATGGGCATTGGTAAAGATGGCGAACCAACGCATAACTTTACCCCGGGTTATGAACTGCATGCCAAATACACGATTTTTGCTGAAGGCTGCCGTGGTCATTTAGGTAAACGTCTGATCCAGAAGTTCAACCTGGACAAGGACGCTGATCCGCAACACTACGGTATCGGCATTAAAGAGCTTTGGGAAATCG
>NZ_JAMXXM010000014.1:0-66937 GCF_024129715.1 Acinetobacter lwoffii | reverse complement strand
TGCAGCGCTGGAAAACCCATCCATTGATCAAGCAGTATCTGGAAGGTGGTAAGCGTATTTCTTATGGTGCGCGTGCTGTGGCCAAAGGTGGTTTTAACTCATTACCAAAATTCACCTTCCCGGGTGGTTCTTTGATTGGTGATGATGCCGGCTTCCTGAACTTTGCCAAGATCAAGGGTTCACATACTGCGATGAAATCCGGCATGCTCTGCGGTGAAGCGGTGTTTGAAGCGATTGCTGCTGGTGTAGAAAAAGGCGGTGATCTGGCGGTGGCGCGTGTTGTAGAGGGTGAAGATTTCTTCGTGAAAGAACTCACGGCGTATATCGACAAGTTCAACAACAGCTGGCTAAAAGAAGAGCTGTATAACTCGCGTAACTTTGGCCCGGCAATGCACAAGTTCGGTCAATGGATCGGTGGTGCCTTTAACTTCATCGACCAGAACGTATTTAAAGTGCCTTTTACCTTGCATGATCTGGTTCAAGACCATGCTGCGCTAAAAACCCAGGCAGCTGAAAGTTTCAAGCCGACCTATCCAAAACCGGATGGCAAGCTGACTTTTGACCGTTTGTCTTCGGTGTTTGTCTCGAATACGGTCCATGAAGAGAACCAGCCAGCGCACTTGAAACTCACCGATGCTTCAATTCCGGTGGAAGTCAATCTACCGAAATGGGATGAGCCTGCACAGCGTTACTGCCCGGCGGGAGTCTATGAAATCATGGAAAATAATGACGGTTCAAAACGCTTCCAGATCAATGCAGCCAACTGTGTGCACTGCAAGACCTGTGACATCAAGGATCCGTCCCAGAACATCACATGGGTAACACCGGAAGGTGGTGGTGGTCCAAATTACCCGAATATGTAAGGTAATCATCAGATAAAAAATAAACCCGCTTTTAAGTGGGTTTATTTATGGATAAATATTAATAATTTCAGTTCCTGTCCATTCATCTATTTAATTAAGCAGATTTTTGAAATTTTATTTTCTAAATAAGACAAATGTTTGAGCTCATCAGCCCTTGGTATTTTTAGCCACCTTTCTTCACTAAATAATGAAATTCTTTATTGCCATTTTCATCCAGACGTTCTTCCTGCAAGAGCAACTCATGCCCCAAATGCATACAGAATTTTGGAATATCCCACGACGTTGAATTATCCGTAGCAAACACCTCAACCACATCACCTGCCTTAGATTTACGGATCGCCTGATGCAACATCATCACTGGCTCAGGGCAACGCAAACCTCGAGTATTCAATTGCAGACTTGGAATAATTTCAGTTGGGGACATCGATAGACTCAGGATGGAAAGACCGCCATATTTTAGCATAAAGCTGCGATTACATTGCTGCTTTGCATACGTGGCCAGTTTTAAAATCAGCGCTGACTCACGCGATCAAGACTGCGCATCATATTTACAATAGACAAGCGTATTTTCTGCGGTATGATAAAACCACGTTTTTTTAGATATTAAGAGTCTTCAGGAAAAATCATGCACGAGGAATCAGGCCCGTCGTGGGGTATGCGCGGCTTACGCAAATGGCTGGGAACTGCACCCGAAACTCGCGACGAACTGCTAAAATTAGTACAAGATTCACGTCGATTTTTAGAACCCGATACTGTTGCCATGCTTGAGGGCGTTCTTGACCTCCCGGCAACCAAAATCCGTGAAGTCATGACGCCTCGCACGTCCATGATCAGCTTACAGGAAGATGATCAACTGCTGGATATCCTGCATGTGCTCGTCGAGTCTGCGCATTCACGTTTTCCGGTATTTTCTTCCGATCAGACCGACAATGTGGTGGGCATTCTATTGGCCAAGGATTTATTGCCTTTTCTGACTGAACCCACGGCCAAAGTCGATATTCGCGCGCTTATGCGTCAGCCTTTGTTTGTTCCGGAAAGTGCCCGCTCCGATCAGGTTCTGCGCATGTTAAAGAATACCCAGACGCATATTGCAGTGGTGATTGATGAATACGGTACGACTTCGGGTCTGGTGACCCTGGAAGATATTCTGGAAGAAATTGTCGGTGAAATTGAAGATGAACATGACAATGCTGATGAAGAAGCATACTACATTGTTCCGGATAACGACCCGACTACCGCCAATACCTGGGTAGTCCAAGCCCTGACTCCGATTGAGTATTTCAATAATATGCTGGATGCGACTTTCCCTGATGACGAAGTGGAAACCATGGGCGGTTTGTTATTACAGGAAATTGGTCTGGTGAGTGACCTTGAAGGTCAAACCATTGAACTGGAAAACTGGCAATTTACCATTCTTGAGGCGGATTCACGCTCTATTCATCTAATTCGAGCCGTGCGCCAATGAGAGCGTATTTCGATAAGCTGTTGAGTTCGTCTCAACAGCAAAAACCTTTGCCGCTAATCTATCCTGTTTTAATTGCCTTATTTGCAGGTGCTATCTTTAGTTTGGCACTAGCCCCTTATCATTACTGGTGGCTGGCGATTCTGTCTCCAGCACTGCTCTATGCTTGCCTGCGCGGACGTAGCGCAAAACAGGCCTTTGGCATTGGCTGGGCTTATGGGATTGGCTTGTGGTTTGTCGGCGCATTCTGGCTGTATACCTCAATTCATGTCTATGGCGATACCAGTGCATTTCTCAGCGTCGTGATGATCCTGATTATGGCACTGGTGATGGGTCTGTTTAGTGCCGTTCAAACGTTTGTCTATCGCCGCTTTTTCCCGGAAACACCTTTAACCTTTGCCCCGCTCTGGGTGCTGTTTGAATGGTCCAAGACCTGGGTCTTTACCGGATTCCCATGGCTGTTTGCTGGTTATGCCTTTACCGAACGCTACCTAGATGCTTATGCGCCATTATTCGGGGTGTTTGGGGTATCTTTCGTGGTGATCATTCTGGCCTGTGCGCTGGTTGAGATCCTGAATAGACGCCTGTTCTGGGCCATTCCTTCCGCCATCTTGTTACTTGGTGCCTGGGGCGCAGCACAGCTGACGTTTGTTGAGCAAAAAAATCAAAAGCCTTTAACGGTTTCCCTGATTCAGGGCAATATTCCGCAAGACTTGAAATGGCTGACTGAATATCAGGTGAAGACCTTATTGATTTATGCCAATTTGAGTAAAACCGAATGGGGCCGTGATCTGATCGTCTGGCCGGAATCTTCGATTCCCATGTTCCAGACTGATATTGAAGCCTTTCTGGAAGCCATGAAAGTACAGGCTGAAAAATCGGGCACTGCCTGGGTGACCGGCATTCCATATTGGGATTTAGCAGAATCACAGGCTGCGGGCTATCCAAAATATTACAATAGCATTATGGCCAGCGGAGATGAATCTGATGGGCTATACAAGAAGCAACGACTGGTTCCTTTTGGTGAATATATTCCTTTATCTGGCTGGTTGAGCTGGGTCTTGCCAGGTCTGCAGAATGATCCATCCATGAGCGGTTTTACCCGGGGTGCAGATCATCAAAAACCATTGAATGTGAAAAATCATCCATTGGGTTCTGCAATTTGCTATGAAGTAGCTTACCCGAATTTGACCCGTCGCAATGCCAGCCAAAGTGATTTTCTGGTGACCGTGTCTAATGATGCTTGGTTTACTGGCACGGCAGGACCGTTACAGCATCTGCAAATGGTGCAAATGCGTGCTAAAGAAAATGGGCGCTGGTTTATTCGGGCGACCAATACCGGTGTGACCGCCTTTATTGACCATAATGGCCATATTGTGAAAAAAGCCCCGATGGATCAGGAAGCCGTATTACGTGGCGAACTGCCAGCCATGCAGGGCGAAACGCTGTATATGAAACTCAGCGATTGGCCAGTGATGATCTTCTCGGTTCTGCTTTTGCTTATAGGATGGCGTTTTCGCCCACGTAAAGTGGATGTCAGCTTTAAGTCACGAAGATAATTTCTTCAAGTCCCCCCTTTTACAAAGGGGGACTTAGGGGGATTCCTGAATATAGCATTTTATCAATCCCTCCTAAGCTCCCTTTACGAAAGGAAGGAACACTCAAGGCAATAAAAAACCGAGGTCAATGCCTCGGTTTTTTATTTCTTTAAAACTTAAAACTGTATAGCCAGATAACATAACATGCTGGCAAGAGACAGCATCGGCACATGACGATAGATCTGAACCAGTGTCTGCTCAAATACTGAACCTTGTTCGGCTTGAATGCGAACTACACTCGCGTTTAATGCGGACCAGAAACATAGGGCCAATAAACTGCTCATCAAGCTGATAGCAAAAAAGGCCACCACAATCTGGCTGCTGCCTTCGGTGCTCTGCCATAAATGGACGATTCCCTGACTGATCGGCAGCATGCTTAAAACCAGAAGAACAGATTTCAGCATCGACCAATGAAATTGATTGATTTCATCTCCCAAGATAAATGCTTTCATGTGCTTCTCCGTTGGCGAGTCAAGTGCCATTTAGATCATTATGAGCTTTTTTAAATAAATAGAAAGTGTATGTTTATTCATATTTTACGAGAATTGTAATAGATAAATATGGGAATAATTCTTATTATAACTCGCATATCGTTTTTATTAATTCATTATTATAAATATCATTAACTTACATTACATTTAATAATTAATAGTTATTATCACTTCACTTCGTATTGAAATAGCTTATTAAGTGAAGTGATATATACCATCTATCGAGAATTTATAATGATTCTCAATTAAGGCTGATAATAAATATCGGCATCTGTTCCTTCACCACCCGATTGACCATCTGCACCAAATGAATACAGATCGAAGCTGCGGCCATCGGTGCCCGGAATCACATATTGCAGTTCATTATCCCAGCTGTCTTTTGGAAAACCGCCCTTGACATAACCGCCTGGCACCCAGTTTTTTGCAGTCGCTGGCTGATTCACCAGTGCATCCAGACCACCTTCCTGCATACTTGGATACTTGCCATTGTCCAGCTTGTATTGATCCAGTGAACCTGCAATGCTCTGCAACTTGATCACGGTGGTATCTACTTTGGCTTTTTCACCGCGTCCCATCACATTCGGAACAATCAGCGCAGCAAGCACACCGAGAATAACAATCACCACCATGACTTCGATTAAGGTAAAGCCCGTCTGTTTATTTAATTGATTCCTTTTCATTCAATCTCTCTCATTTATTTGCATCATTCAGAATTTCCACTTGAATCTTGATCACAGCAAAATTCTAACTGGTTACTGTTTAAATCATATTATTCATATTCACAATTGGCAGCATCACTGCAATCACAATCACCAAAACAATACTGGCCATCAATACCAGCATTAAAGGTTCCAGCAAGGCCAGTAAAGTTGAAATCAGGGTGGTCACTTCGCGATCCTGCATCTGTGAAGCACGTTCCAACATGCGGTCCAGTTCACCAGATGCTTCACCACTTTTGATCATTTGTACCATCATCGGCGGGAAATAACCACTGCGTTCCAGTTGGGTCGCCAGGTTGCCACCTTCAGTGACTTTTTCCGCTGCCAGATTGACAGCATCACGGATCACCCAGTTGTTACTGACTGCAGCACCAATGCGCAGTGCATCGACCAGCGGCACGCCAGACTGGGTCAAAATGGATAAAGTACTGGCAAAACGTGCGGCATTAATCCCGCGTGACAGTTTTCCAAACAGCGGTAGTTTTAAGGTTAGACGGTCAAAGGCATAATGCCCGGCGGTGGTTCTTAAAAAACGGATTAATAAGAAAATCCCTAAAGCACCACCGATCAATAAAAATGGCCAGGCAATGCGGATGAAATCACTGGCTTTCATCAAGGCCACGGTAATCCACGGCAAGGCGTCTTTACTCTGGTCAAAGGTCTTGACGATATCCGGCACCACATAGGTCATCAGCCCCATCACGATCGCAAAGGACATCAGCATCAGGATAATCGGATAGACCATTGCACCCTGAATTTTTTTCTGCATGGCAAACCGGTTTTCGGTATAGTCAGCCAACTGATCCAGAATCAGGTCCAGATGTCCGGAACGCTCACCGGCCGCAATCGTAGCAATATACAGTTCAGGAAAACGTCCGGATTGCTGCAAACCCTGCGCCAGACTATGCCCTTCTAGTACCTTGGAGCGAACCGACATCAGCAGGTTTTGTACATGCACTTTTTCGCTTTGCTTGCCGACGGCGCGGATGGCTTCTTCCAGCGGAATCGCGGCAGCGACCAGCACAGATAGCTGCCGGGTCATGAGGGCCAGATCGTAGGCGGTGATGCTTTTTTCAAACCATTTTCGACGATGCTGTTGGTCTTTTTTTTCAACAGGATCAACAGAGACAGGAATAAGTGCTTTATCCCGTAATTGTTGCCGGATCTGACGTGCAGAATCCCCCTCCAGCACGCCTTTTTGCTGCTTTCCTGAAGCATCAAGCGCAATAAACTGATATGCAGGCATTGTAATGCTCTAATTTTCCAAAATTTTGCTCAACGCTGTTGCGTCAGACCACCGAAATCATTCATATTCTTTGATATAAATTATCTGCTCACTCTAACATAATCGAACTTTAAGCACGACGAAATTTCTTCAGGATCTCCACCCCAAGATATGCAAAATTCTCACACCGATTTAAGTCCAATTTATCGCGTACGCGTTGCTGTACCTGTGCATGTATTTGATTGTTTTGATTACACAATGAGTACAGCACAATTTGAACAGGCACAGATTGGCACACGTGTACTGGTGTCGTTTGGTCGGCAGAATCTGGTCGGGGTGATTATCGAAAAACTGTCCGCAGACACTCCTCTCGACCCGCGCTTTAAACTTAAGGCTGTGACCGAACTGCTCGATGAACGTGCCATTATAGATAGCAAAGTTTTAAGTTTGTTGACATGGTCAGCACAGTATTATCAGTTTCCGATCGGTGAAGTTGTCCACAGTGCCCTGCCGACCCTGTTGCGTCAGGGCAAGCCTTATAACCTGCTGGCCCGTACCTGGAAATTGCTGGACCCTGATGCCGAGGCCAAAGTACGCCGTTCGGACAAGCAGCAGGAAGCTTACCGGATTTTAAAACTGCATCCGGTCGGGACCACTGAAAATGTGCTGAACATGGCCGGGATTGAAACCGCGACCTTAAAAGCGCTGGAGAAAAAAGAGATTTGCGCCTGTGTGCTGGAGCCACAAGATTTCAGTCCACAGCCGATGCAATTGGCACAGATGCCGCTAACGGCCAATCCTGAACAAAAATATGCAGTCAAACAGGTATTAAAATTTCGCAATCAATATCAGGCTTTTTTACTGGATGGTCTGACCGGCAGCGGTAAAACTGAAGTGTATTTGCAGATCATGGAGCAGGTACTAAAACAGGGCAAACAGGTGCTGGTGCTGGTACCGGAAATTGGCCTGACACCGCAAACCATCAGCCGTTTTCAGTCCCGTTTTCATTGCCATATCGCACTGCTGCACTCCGGCCTGAATGATTCCAAACGGCTACAAGCCTGGCAATCGGCGGAAACCGGCAAAGCCTCGATTGTGCTTGGTACACGTTCTGCCATTTATACGCCAATGCCGAATCTAGGCCTGATCATTCTGGATGAAGAACATGACCTGTCCTTTAAACAGCAGGAAGGCTTCCGCTATCATGCCCGAGATGTCGCTCTGTACCGCGGCCATTTACAGCAATGTCCGGTAATCTTAGGGTCAGCCACACCAAGTATTGACAGTTATGCGCTGGTGGAACATGGCAAGATGCAGGTACTGGAGCTGAACCAGCGTGCCGGTACTGCACTGATGCCAAAAATCCACATTCTAGATTTAAAAGTTGCGCAAAAAAAGCATGGGATTAGCCTGCAATTGATTCAGGACATCAAAAAGCGCCTAGAGAAAAAGGAACAGGTGCTGATTTTTTTAAACCGCCGTGGCTATGCCCCCGTTCTGATTTGTGGCAGCTGTGGCTGCCAGGCACAATGTCCGCACTGTGATGCCAACTTCACTGTACACCGTCAGCCTTATCAGCATCTGCATTGCCATCACTGCGGCACTATTCACCGCATGCCGGAACACTGCCCGCAATGTCAGCATCAGGAACTGGTCACACTGGGTATGGGTACCGGCAAAGTCGAAGAACATCTGAATGAACTCTTTCCGGATTTCGAGGTGATTCGGGTCGATCGCGATTCCACCAGTCGGGTCGGCAGCTGGCAAAAAATCTATGACAAGATTCAGAAAAGCGAACCTGCCATTTTGCTTGGCACCCAGATGCTGGCCAAAGGCCATCATTTTCCTTATGTGACGCTGGTGGCGATTCTGGATATCGATTCCGGTCTGCTCAGTGTTGATTTCCGTGCTACTGAACGGACTGCACAATTGATCGTGCAGGTTGCAGGCCGGGCTGGACGCGGCGAACATAAGGGCGATGTTTATCTGCAGACCCTCAGACCTGATCATGCCCTGCTGAACACCTTAGTGAATGAAAATTATCGCGTATTTGCCCAGCAGACCTTAAAAGAACGACAGATGGCCAGAATGCCACCCTATCGTTATGCCATCCTGATTCGATGTGAATCCAAGGATCAGGCACAAAATACCGAATTCTTACAGAAACATGCAGCACTCCTCAGGCAATATCCCGATCTGGTGCTGGACATCTGGGGACCAATTCCTGCGCCAATGGAACGTAAGGCCGGACGCTATCAGTCACATATGGTGCTATTGTCAGCGGATCGTCCACGTTTGCATTACTATGTGCGCAGCTGGTGGCAAAACATGCTGCAGGACAAACCTTCTAGCATGAAGCTCACGCTAGACATCGACCCTCAGGAACTGAGCTAAAAGATATTGCGCCTGAGGATCGGTCTGGAATACAAGACTCCCAGTCTGGATCAAGAATAAATTTAGGGCAGGAAAATGTCGATACTGTTACAAATAACACTGGTTCTGGTCATTGCACTGTTGATAGTGCCACTGAGTAAAAGGCTCAGATTGCCAAGTGTGCTGGGCTATCTGTTAACAGGGATCATCTTAAGTCCAAGCCTTTTGCATCTGATTCAGGCACCCGAAGTCATGAGTAGTTTCATGCAAGTCAGCCTGATGGCATTGTTGTTCTGGATCGGTCTGCAACTCAGACCGCAACGCATTGTCCAGATTAATCCATCCCTGTGGATGATAGCTGCTTTACAGGTACTAATCAGCGCCCTGATTTTTACGCTCATGGCCTGGGTTTTCCTTCAGCAAAGCCTACTTGCCAGCATTGTAATTGGACTCGCCGGCAGTTTGTCCGCCATGACTTTGGTCATTCAACATCTCAATCATCAGGAACAGTTCGCCACCAGCTATGGTCAGCAGGCTTATTCGATTCTGCTGATTCATGCCCTGTTGGCCATTCTGGTGATTGCAGCCATTCCCTTATTTGCCGGGATTCGATCCACTGAACATGGGGTGGCCTACTTTGCTGCCCTCATCGCGACGTTAAGCGGTCTGTTCCTGTGTAACCGCTATCTGATGCAGCCGTTATATCGCTGGATTGCCAAAAGCGGCAGTCATGAACTACATGTCATTGTGACAGTTACAGTGATCTTGGCATTATTGGTATTAATGAATACCCTCGGCCTGAATCTATTTCTCGGTGCCTTATTTACCGGCATTTTACTGGCAGATTCAGATTTCCGGCCTACGGTAGAAAGCGCGATTCGGCCTTTTCAGGGTCTGTTGATGGGCTTAGCCTTTATCAGTCTGGGCATGTCACTGCACTTAGCTGATCTGCTCAATTTCCCTTGGATGATTCTCGGTGGCACCCTCACTTTAATCTTGGGCAAGTTTGCAATCAGTCTGGCATTGGCGCGTTATCATCAAAATAGCTGGCGCAATAGCACCTTGTTAGCAGCCAGTCTGGCGCAAGGCGGCGAATTTGCCTTACTGGCACTGGTAATTGCCGTTTCCGACCAGATTATTGCGGCTGATCTGCTCTCTCCCTTGCTGTGGATGGTGAGTTTTTCCTTGCTGCTGACCCCCGCATTTTATTGGTTATTGCACAGTCAGATCTTACCGCGTCTGGATCGCCACAATCATCTGGCAGCGACTTTTGAAACTGATATTAATCCTCAAGCCCATACACCAATCCTGCTGATTGGCTTTGGCCGCTTCGGACAGATTATTGCCCGAATTTTACTGCAACAGCAGCATGCATTTAGTGTCATGGACAGCAATGTGCAAGCCACTGAACTTCTGGCGCAGTACGATATTCCTTTCTATCAGGCAGATGCAACAGAGCCGGAAGCCTTGATACAGACCGGCATTACCACAGCGCAACAGGTAATTGTGGCGATTGACGATATTGAAGACTCGATGTTGATCGTGCGGCATCTGCGGCTGAATTATCCTGAAACCTGTTTATGGGTCCGCGCCCGTGACCGGCATCATGTGCATTTATTGCAGGATTTGGGCGTGAAACACATCTGGCGTGAAACTTATCTTTCCGCCTTGGAACTCAGTCAGGCCTTATTAAACCAGATCAATCCTGACCTTGAAAATAGCCAGCAACAGATTCAAAACTTCCGTGAACACGATGAAAAACTGCTGAATAGCCAATATCATCTGGATCCGGATGAACATCCAAATTATGAAAATCAGCGGAGCAGTTTAGCCGAACTGGAGCATCTGTTTGCCCAGGATCAACGCCATAAAGTGCAAAAACAGGCTACACAGCAGCAACAGGATACAAATGGCGCAGGAATTGATACGTTAAGAGATGAACTGTCATAACTTGTGTTTTACAATAATGACACCATTAAAGCAGGGTTATGGAGAATTTTATGTCTGATTTACGCCAACGCTTTTTTATTGAAGATAGCCCTGTTCGTGGTGAAGTGGTGCATCTTGAAGAAGCCTTACAAACCATTTTAGCGCAACGTGACTATGCACCTGCAGTTAAGATCCTGCTAGGTGAAATGCTCAGTGCCACTGCACTGCTGGCCAGCACATTGAAGATTAAAGGGCGTATCAGCCTGCAAATTCAGGCATCAGGCACATTTAAATGGGCTATGGCTGAATGTAACCATTTGGGTGAAGTTCGCGCTCTGGCTGACTATGAAGAAGATCCGCACTTTCTGGTTGGTGAAGACAGTAGTACGGTCTTGAAATCACTCACCTCTCCGGTTCTATTCATCAATATCGAACCAGAGTTTGGTGAGCGTTATCAGGGGATTGTACCTCTTGATAAAGAAAATCTGGCGGGCTGTCTGATGCAGTATTATGACCTGTCTGCGCAGATTCCGACGCGTATTGTACTGGCAAGTGACCATCAGCGTGCAGGTGGTTTACTGATTCAGCTGTTACCACGTAATAGTGAAGAAGAACAACGCCGGGTAGATGAAGACCTATGGCCACGTCTGACCATGCTCACAGAGACCCTAAAAACTGAAGAGTTAGTCGGTTTGCAAGCCACTGATATTCTGTACCGTTTATATAACGAAGAAGAAGTTCGTCTGCCAGATACGGAAGTGTTGAAGTTTGGTTGTACCTGCTCTAAAGAGCGTTGTGCAGTCGCTTTACAGCAAATCGGCGTAGAGTCGATCCGTGAAACGCTGGAATTCCAGAATCCGATCGAGATGGACTGCCAGTTCTGTAATAGCCAATATACCTTTACGGCTGAAGAAGCCTTGGGTCTATTTGGTAAACACCTGAGCTAAGTACTTAGAATCCTTAAGTTTAAAAGCATTCCTAGGAATGCTTTTTTTTATATTTTAAAACCTATGGGACTGAGTTCAACAGAGCGTATTCCCCTACATTAGAAAACCCGTCTACTCCCTGAATCAAACTCTCCTGTGAATCCAATCTAAGAATCTCTGTTAAATTATAAGATTATTCACATTAACAAAACATGAATATTCATCATTTTCGAAAAATTATGAGAAAGACTGCACAGTTCATACTCTTGATTTAATTATGCTTTTAAAATAAATTAGAGCAATAATTCTAAAATGAATACATCATCAATTTAACAGGTATGTTATGAGAAAATTATTGAATACTCTAGTAATGGGGATGAGTTTAGCCGCAGTTTCTAGTTTGGCCTTTGCCTATGAAGATCCATTATTGGGTAAATGGAAAACCATCGATGATCAATCGGGCTATTCTCGTGCGGATGTGGAAATTCGCAAGAAAGCAGATGGTAGTTATGAAGGGGTAATTGTCGAAACACGCAGCTTGCCTGGCGCAGAAAAAATGGGGATCTGTCATAAATGTTCAGGCCAGCTCAAGAACAAGCCTTTTCTAGGCCTGCCGTTTATCTGGGATTTTAAGGCAGATCCGAAAAAGCCGCGTGAATACCATGATGGCAAAGTACTTGATCCGATCAGTGGCAAAGTTTATAAAGGCAAAGCACGCTTAAGTGCTAATGGTAAACGTCTGACCTTGCGTGGTTATGTCGGGGTATCAGTAATTGGTCGTAGTGTTACCTGGGTAAAATATTAATTTCAGAAAGATTTTCAAAGCCCCTATATCAGGGGCTTTTTTCTTTGTCATGATTTGAAACAATAAGGTACAAATAAAAACTGTTTTGGAGCAGGCAAAGTCATAATAATGGATCGAAGACGGTTATTTTTTATCCACTTATGATGATCAATCTTCAGCCTTGTTCAATTCTGTCCTCTGGTCTGCTTTGCAGCCCTGATATGGCGCCCTCTATTCAACATAGGAAAGTGATTGAATACGCTTTGTCGATAACACATAAAATTATAAAAACAACTTCAGCTTTAACCTTCTTTGCCTCGCATGCTGCTGATAAAGATCCGGTCAGACCGACTGATTCATCAACTACCAGTGCATCCCGACTCTTCACTCATGATCATTTGAGTCATCACTCTGAGTCTGCATGTCCAAGGATTGGAAAGCGTTCTATTTTAGTACCTTCCCTTTCTACGGATTTTGCACACTTGGCTGTTTAAGGAGTAGACCCATGACTACGATTCAGTACCAAGAAAGTTTTTCCCACGGTTATACCCCCTCAGAAATTATGGACGATCGTTCATTTGACTTGATCCACTTTGCAGAAGCGTGTGGACAAAGCCCGGAATGGGTCATGCAGTTAATTGAACATGGAATTTTACCCAATCGTTCTACAACCCCGACCAGCACTTTCCTCGGTGAAGATATCTCGCGTGCACAACGCGCCTATCGCCTGCAACGCGATTTTGATGCCTCATTTAGCGCCGTTGCCATGATGCTGGACCTCATTGATGAAGTGCAGGAGTTACGCCGCGAGGTCAAACATTTGCACTTCAAGTAAATCCTTTTCATGTTCTGTCGATCTGCATTTTCCAGTGCAGATCAGAACATATTTATATTTAATTTTATGATTAGAGTATAAGAATCCCTATGAAAACCAAAGATTGCAATAAGAAACTCAAATACATGTTTCCCGAATACCGCGACTTGATTGTGCAACTTCGCGAGGAAAATCCCTATTTTGCCAAGTTATTCGAGGAACATAATGAGCTGGACAAAGAAATCAGCCAGCTTGAACTTGATCCAGTCAATCATATCAACAATGATATTGAGGCGATCAAGCGTAAAAAACTGAAATTAAAAGATGAAATTTACCGTCTGTTAAAAAGCTCTGAAGCGGACCCCTTGACCTGAGATCAACTGGACACCACATTCAGACCAATACTGACGCATAAAAAAAGCCCTAAGCCAGCCAAAGTAAACACTTTGACCAAGCTCAGGGCTTTTTTATTGTTATTCACACGAGTTTTCCCATGTGAATAGTTTAAGAATTAAACTTGTTCGATGTCTTTCATCGTCAATTTGATACGGCCACGGTTATCAACATCCGCAACCTGTACTTTCACTTCTTGACCTTCTTTCAATACATCTGCCACGTTCGCAATGCGTTCGTTTGAGATTTGAGAGATGTGAAGCAAGCCATCAGTACCTGGCAGGATATTTACGAACGCACCGAATTCAACGATACGAATCACTTTACCTGTATAAATTGTACCTGGCTCGATTTCAGCAGTAAGTGCCTGGATCTTAGCAACTGCAGCTTGCGCAGCCGCTTTAGTTTCACCAAATACGCGAACTGTACCGTTATCTTCGATATCAATCGCCGCTTTAGTTTCTTCAGTAATTGCACGAATGGTCGCGCCGCCTTTACCGATCACATCACGGATTTTATCCGGGTTGATGTTGATCACCTGGAAGGTCGGTGCGTGCATCGAAATTTCAGGACGCGCACGTGAAATCACCTGGTTCATCTCATTCAAGATGTGCATACGACCCGCATAAGCCTGGTTCAATGCAGATTCCATGATCTCTTCAGTGATGCCTTCGATCTTGATGTCCATTTGTAGCGCAGTAATACCGTTTGCAGAACCCGCTACTTTAAAGTCCATGTCGCCCAAGTGATCTTCATCACCCAAGATGTCAGAAAGAACTGCGAAACGCTCGCCTTCTTTCACTAGACCCATCGCAATACCTGCAACTGGTGCTTTGAGTGGAACACCAGCATCCATCAATGATAATGAAGCACCACACACAGACGCCATTGAAGACGAACCGTTAGATTCAGTGATGTCAGATACGATACGGATCACATACGGGAAGCGGTCAGCAGCAGGAAGAACTGCTTGAACACCACGACGTGCCAGACGACCGTGACCGATTTCACGACGCTTAGGACCAGATTCACGGCCAGTTTCACCTACAGAATATGCAGGGAAGTTGTAGTGCAACATGAAGTTGTCAGTTTTTGTACCTGCAAGGGTATCAACCATCAACGCATCACGTGTATTACCCAAAGTCGTTGTGACCAAGGCCTGAGTTTCACCACGTGTGAACAATGCAGAACCGTGAGCACGATCTAGAACGCCTACTTGTACGTCGATTGCACGAACAGTTTTGGTGTCACGACCATCAATACGTGGTTTACCAGACAGGATGTTGTCACGTACGGTACGGTATTTAAGATCTTCGAATAATTCGTTAACTTCTTCTGCAATGCCAGTTTCGTCATTTTCAGGAACGAACTGTGCAACTGCTTCTGCATAAAGCGCGTCAAGTGCCGCATAACGGTCTTGCTTAACTGCAATCGTGTAAGCTTCAGAGATTTTCGCTTCGAATGCTTCTTTCAATTTACCAAGAAGTTCTTCATTTTTAACTGGAGCAACCCAAGTTGATTCAACCGCGCCTGCAGCTGCAGCAAATTCTTTGATCGCCTGGATCGCAATTTGCATTTCGTCATGACCGAACAATACAGCGCCCAGCATTTGGTCTTCTGAAAGTTCTTTCGCTTCAGATTCAACCATCAATACTGCAGTTTCAGTACCCGCAACAACAAGATCAAGATCAGACTCTTTAAGTTGTTCAAGGTTTGGGTTCAGGATGTATTCACCGTTGATTAAACCAACGCGCGCGCCACCAATCGGACCACGGAAAGGTGTACCAGCAATAGACAATGCAGCTGAAGTACCCAACATTGCAGCAATGTCAGCATCCATGGTTTTATCAGAAGAAATAACAGTAGCTGTTACTTGAATTTCGTTGAAGTAACCTTCCGGGAACAACGGACGAATTGGACGGTCAATCAGACGTGAAATCAAAGTTTCAGCTTCA
This sequence comes from Acinetobacter lwoffii, assembly GCF_024129715.1. Lineage (GTDB taxonomy): Bacteria > Pseudomonadota > Gammaproteobacteria > Pseudomonadales > Moraxellaceae > Acinetobacter > Acinetobacter lwoffii_U. The sequence continues at coordinate 51,405 of NZ_JAMXXM010000014.1, read as the reverse complement.
GACTGACGGCCTTCACGCTTGCCATAACCACCCGGGATACGACCAGCAGCATATTGCTTTTCTTGATAGTTTACAGTCAATGGGAAGAAGTCTTGACCTGCTTTTGCTTTAGGTTGTGCCACAACAGCAACAAGTACTTGTACGCCGCCCATGGTGATCACAACAGTGTTTGCCTGACGGGCAACACGACCTGTTTCCAAGATAACGTTGTGCTGACCGAATTGGAATTCTTTACGAATAATATTAAACATTGACATGTTTTATTTTTTCCTAGTTCTTGTGAACAATTATTCTAGTGGAGACCCCTAAGGTTTGGCATTCATGACCATATGGGCGAGTAAATGACAAAGCTTAGAAGCCGACCTCACCAGATTAAATACTATTTTTAAACACAAAGAAGGAGCGAAACATTCGCCCCTTCCACTGGCTCAGCGCAAAGCTAAGCCGACTTTAGTTTTCAGTAATACAGCACAAAGCATGCAATACACCCGAAAATAAAGTTTAAATCGAATTAACGACGTAAACCTAAAGCACCGATCAATGCTACATAACGACCGTGGTCTTTACCGTTAAGGTAGTCAAGTAGTTTACGACGTTGGTTAACCATACGGATTAGACCGCGACGGCTATGGTGGTCGTGTTTGTGCTCTTTGAAGTGACCTTGTAAGTCATTGATTTGAGCAGTTAAAAGAGCTACTTGAACTTCTGGTGAACCAGTGTCGTTTTCAGCGCGAGCGAATTTAGCCATGATCTCTGCGCGATCTGCGTTAGTTAAAGCCATTCGATTTCTCCGAGATGCTTGTATATTTTGATAAAAATCAAAGTGATGAGAATTCAAAACCTTGACTGCCGTGCATCACTACAGCAAGTTGCATATTTTAAGGGAAAACGCATCAAATTGCAAAAATAGATCCAGATTTTTGCATGGTTTTGGTTGCTCAGTGATGCAGTTCAGATCCGATGACTCTTGTTCCTTGAAGATGCTAGTTTTGCATTATTTTAGTGAAATAAATCCAGGATGAATTAAATATAGAAATTCCTTTGAAAAGCCCGCAAACCCTTTAAGTCGCTTGAATCTTCAGCTACTCCCCATAGAAAATGGATAAAAAAAAGCCCGAGTAAACTCGGGCTTTTTGGCGCTGTAGTTCTTTCTCTTATCATTATTATTTATTGTATTATTATGGCGTTTTACGCTTATTATTATTTTCAAACATCCTGTTGAAAAATCATCTTCCTTGTGTGGTAGATTTTGCCATATTCCTACGAGACCACTAGAGGCATTTGCCTCATTTTGCTGTAAGCCATTTCGTACATCACAGGGTAAAAATTTGCATAATGTTACACAGCTCTCGTTTTATTTAACGCTATTTACTTAAGTTTACTGGCTAGAACTGAAAATCTTTGCTAAGAAATTAGAATAAAAATCCAGCAAGCTTCCTATAAAAAAAATCAGGATATAAAAAAGCCTTGTAGTCTCTCCCAAAACTACAAGGCTTAGCGGCTGTAAGTTTCCTCTTTCACTTACTTCACTGTAAGTTCGCTGTCTACCGACATTATTATTATCATTATACGATTATGCTCAACTTTCCGTGTTGAGTTATTTTGTAGAACCAATCTTCTCAAAAACCGAGCAAAAGCTCTATGCGTCAATTTCCTGAATCCTTGTAAGCTTTTACCTACAAGATTTGATTATTTTTGCCAATTAAATTACTAGATTTTTCAATGATTTTTTGGCTCAAACCACTTTTCCGGGTGGTTCTGACACAAAGTGCTTGTGTAAAAGCATCATAATCTACCAATAAACTGACCACTTTTTTGGCTCGAGTAATTGCAGTATAAATCAACTCTTTGCTCAATAAATTTTTTGCATATTGATCCAGCACCACTGCGGTATGGGAAAATTCTGAACCTTGAGATTTGTGAATGGTCAGTGCAAAAGCAGTTTCAATACTTTTAGGTAAACGGGTGGCTAACACCCATTTTTCCAAACTCGGAAAATACACTTCAAACTGGTGCTGACCAGATTGCTCACGTAAAAAACAGATGCCAATATCACCATTGGACAGCCCCAACTGATAGTCGTTATAACTCATCATGACGGGGCGTCCGACATACCAGTCGCCCTGTTTCAACTGCCCTTGGGCTGCTAAAAAGCGTTGCTCAATCTGCAGGTTGATCTTGATCAGACCCAAATCACCAGAACGGATTGCTGTTAAAATACGGTAATCATCAAAAGTTTTGACCACCTGTTGTACATACTGCTCAAAATCAGCTGAGTTTCGTTCTGTTTTTATGGCCTGTACATAAGCCTGATAACCATACATCAGCTGGTCATAATACAGATTCAAACTATGCGAGGTCTGTTCAGTGTCCGAGAGCAAATATTGTAGCTGTAACTGGTCGATTTCGACCTGATTCAAGTCAATCGTTTGTAACTCACTGGCTGCCACGATTTGCTGCTCAAATTTCTGCAAGACATGAGAAGGCTCATGATTCTGCTGGATAAACTCCGCCATTGCGCCAATCCTGGCTCCAGGCGCAAAACGCCGCGTGGTGATTAAATTGACCCGGTTATCTTCCAGAGTCGCTACTTGCTGTAAATCTGCCAATACCGTTCCCACATCCACAGAGGCCAGCTGATCTGCATCACCGAGTAAAATCAGCCGTGCATGAGACGGTACGGAGGCCAGTAACATCTGTGACAGGTTTAAATCCAGCATCGAGGCTTCGTCGACCACGATCACATCATAAGGCAGAGGCTGCTTGGCATGAAAGCGTGGCTGTCCGCGAGTGCCCAGACCCAATAAGCGATGCAGGGTGACCGGTTGTAACTGTTTTAATTGTTCTAGCTCAAACTGTTGTAACGCTTCACTGTGCAAGGCTTTTTGCAGTGCTTCTTTCATGCGCTGTGCGGCCTTTCCGGTAGGTGCTGCCATGGCAATCCGGATATTTGGCAAGGCTTCATGCAGGACCGCAATCATATGCGCCAAGGTATAGGTTTTACCGGTACCCGGACCGCCGCTAATAATATTCAGCGCCTGCCGCGCAACCATTTCCAGTGCCAATTTTTGCTGTGGATCTGACAATAAATTGCGATCACGTTCGGATAAATCAATAGCGGCAACCGGTTGGGCTTTAATCCGAGCAATATGTGAGGCTACTGCCTGTTCCACTTGCCAATAGCGGTACAGATATAAATGCTGATCTGCACAAATAAATGGTGCAATTCCTGTACTTTGCTGACGGCGGTCTAGAACCAGATTATGCAATAAGGCAACCTGCTGAGGATCAACTTCTATACAGCTATCCCCTGCCTGCATCGCCTCAAGCAGTTTCTGGATCAAGATTTTTGCTGCCGGATCAAATGTAGCCGTACTAAACGGCGGCTGACACAGATAGTCAATCCAGGCTATTAAACTGGAATCTTGCTGCGACACGTGATTCTGCTCATTTTCCACACAGTTATCCTCAAATTTATCCACAGGATAATTTTCTGTTTAATCTTTATATATTTTATAAAACTGCAAAATCATGCTGATTTTTTCTGCTCAAAATAGCCCAATATTTGATCCAGTTTTTCTATGAATTCCAGGCTCGGTTGCCAATGATAAGCCCCTTGCTGCGCCTGTCCATTCATCCCGCGCAAATACAGATAGGTCGCGCCGCCCAATTGCTGCTGAATCGAATAACCCTGCATATTGGCACTCAGGTACCGATGCAGCGCCACCAGATACAAAGCGGCCTGCAACCAGTAACTGGACTGGCTCATATTCTGCTGAATTGCCTCAGCACTATAGTGCTGCTGATCAGGTCCGAGGAAGTTACTTTTATAATCGGCAATATGGTAGCGCTGACCATCGAAATACACCAGATCGATGGAACCGGTCAAATACCGCCCCGATTTGGCTTCATTAAAATCGCTCATGACCATGTCATGTTCGAGAAACAGCTGATGGATTTGCCGAATCTGCAAAGGGGCATCTGTCAAGGACAGATAAAAAGGAAATTCTGACAGATACTGTTTAGCCTCCAGCTGTGCCAAGGCAAAATCTGCCTGAATCGGGGTAATAAGAATATCACGCACCCAGTCATGCATTAGGTTCAGCAAAATATCTTCTGTAATTTCGTCCAGCAATCCCTCAAAAGCCGTCTGGAAAATACTGTCCACATTCAGCGATTCAGTGCTTGCAGAGCGTATGAGCTGAGCTATTTCCTGTTCAAAAAACTGGATAAAGGCGTCATCCTCCAGCCCATCGAAATACACCTGAAACTGATTTAAAAATTCCAACAGAGCCGAACGCTCGAGCTGCTGTGCCGAGTGAAACAGCTGCTGCCATTGCTGACGATAAGCTTCACTTTGATCATGCAGGCGAATTCCGGTCAATAACTTATAGTTCAGGCTGGACAATACGCGCTGCATACTCTGACGCAATTCCTCGGCTTTGAAATCTGTCTGAGCTGCTACCTGAAACAGGGTGCGCAAATTCACCACTGCTGTCTGATAATGTGGGAAAAAAGCCTGTTCCAGTACACTACGTATATGAAAAGCCTGTTCAAATTTTTCTTTCAGTTCCTGCCAGATTTGCGGTGCGGTATTTTTAAAACGGCGCCGGATTTCCAGATTCCAGTAACTGCTGTCCTGAAAATCGATATGTTCAAAAATGCTGTGCAAGAATGTTCCAGCTACGGTACCTTTAGGAAAATTCAGCTTGATCCAGTCTAAGGACACGGCTGCTGGCTGTTCTTCCAAGCCTGTGAAATCAATTTCATCAGCAGCACTATCGGGCTGTTCAGAAGCCGTGACCAGATCGTCCTGCAAGACATGCGCATGTAGCTGATGCTGTGACAAAGCCGTAAAACTGGTTTTGGTTCGCGGATAAAACTGCCGCTCTGGCAAAGGTTGCGCCCGCATGTCGACCTGATGATGGCTCGACTGCTCGACCAGACGCGGTGGTTCCTGAGACAGCGGCTGCTCGACCAGACTTAGAGCATGTTCGAAGATGGTATTTCCCTGACCACGCCAGAAGGCCAGCCCGGAATCGGACTGTGCGTTCTGATCTTGCAGCATGGCATATACCCGGTGACTGGCACGGGTCAGCGCCACATACCAGAGCCGGTGGTTTTCGGCAGCATTACGCGCTGCATTCTGCAGAATCGCCTGCTCATGTAAATTCTTATGATTGACTGCAATCACCCGGGATTGTTCCAGAATATTGTCCTGTTCAGGTGTAGACAGGGAAAAATTCAGATTGCCTTTATTCACATCAAAAGCAGCATCTGCTCCCAATAAAAACACCACTTTAAATTCCAGCCCCTTGGAGGCATGAATGGTCATCAGCTGCACCCCATGATCCCTAGACAGCTTGCGTTCTTTTTCGCTGTCCTTGCCTGAAGGTGACTGAAGCTGGCGCAAATACCAGTGATAGAGTTTTTGCGCCCCCTGATAATATTCGCTCTGCTGCGACAGGATTTCGGTCAGATGGCGCAGATTGACCACCACCCGCTCATTGTCCAGACTTTGACTGGCCACCAGATTGGTCCAGACCTGAAACAGGTTCAGTGCATAATTCCATGCGGTCAAAAAGCCTTTCTCAAACCACATTTCCCGAATTACATCCAGATCCGCAATATAGCGACTGAGGCCTTCACTCTGGCCTTGCAAATCAATCAGTTTTTTCAGATTGAAGCCCAGCAGACGGGTTAGTAAAGCCCGCTTGACCTTGGCCTCATTGAAAGGATCCATGATCGCCGTCAATACCGCTGCGATATCCTGAGCGATTGGACTGGCAAACACGCTCTGTTTGGACTCTTTATAGCAGGGAATGCCCATACGCTGCAGACGCTGCTTCACCTGTTCCAGAGCAAAATGTCCAAATCCCAGTACAGCGATATCATCTGCGCTCAGGCTTTGTTGATGCTCTTGCTGCTGAAAGTACAGTTGTTGCTGGGCAGACTGATTCAGCAACGCACGGATTTTCCAGACCACCTGATCTGCTTCCAGGTCCGATTCACCGAGCTGAATCCATCGTAAGGGCTGTGGGTTGATCATGCCCATATCGACCAGATCTGGATGCGGGCGACTACCGGCCTGAATCAAGGTGTACTGCACCTGTTCGCCAAAATCCATTTGCCGCTGGAACAGCGCATCAACCACTTCTACGAGCGGTTTGACTGAACGATGGTTCTGCATCAGGGTATATTCTCGACCCTGCTTGTGGCGTACGTCAGCGTGTGCCTTGTTATAAGTCAGCATATCGCCACCGCGGAAACCGTAAATTGCCTGTTTCGGATCGCCGACCATAATCATACAGCCGGACTGCACCCGATTGGCATCACGCCAGATCTTGGCCAGCAGATCATCCTGATCCTGATTGGTGTCCTGAAATTCATCGACCAGAATCAGCGGATAACGTGCCTGCACAAACTGGGCAAAATACTGTCCCTGCTGGCCTTGCAATGCTTCCGCCAATGTACGGATTTGCTGGGAAAAAGTGGTTTCACCCTGCTGCTGCAAGGTTTGCGGCAAACGGGTCTGCACACTTTGAATAATATGAAATTCCAGATAGGTCGTAAGCTGTTGCAGCTGCTCATCCAGATATTGTTTGACCTCGCACAGCACATCAATTGCTACGATCAGACGATGTTGCAAAATCAGCTGCTGCTCTGCATCCGGACAGCTTTTGTTAAAGACCTGAGTGTTCGGCTGGAAATCGGTTTTCTTGCGACGCAAATGGCATAGATTCAGTATAATCGGCTGCAATTCAGCATCAAAGAAACTCATTGTTCCTTGAGTTTTCAGGGCAGCACACCAGGTCATAAAATTTTCACAAATTTCGGTTAATTTGGTCAAAAAACTCTTGTGAAAATACTTCGGACTTTCCTGACAATAACGCCGCATGACGGCAAGATCATGCTCCTGAATATTCACTAATTGACTGATGCAGGCTTCCAATTTGTTCAGGTCACATTCAGCCGGTTCGATCTTGCGGAAATAGTGCTTGCTGAAATTCAAGGCATCACGCACCAGCCCGGTATAATGCTCCACCGGTTTCAGTAGATTCTGAACATACAGATGATTAACCATGTATTGCGGCTGCTGCTGGATCCAGTCACGCAGCACATCATGAATCAGCTGCTGGATATAAATATCCTGATCTTCGGTCAGTTCTGCACGTTCAATCTTGCCACTTTCAAATGCAAATTCACGTAACAGTTTCTGGCTAAAGCTGTCCAGGGTGCCAACAAACAGTTCATCCAGCTGGTTCAGCACCAGACGTAAACGGCGACGGGCATAATCCAGCCGTGAACCATAATCTTTCAGTACCTGCTGAAATAAAGGATCGGTTTCATTCTGGATTTTTGCTGTGATTTCAACTGAATTGAGCTGCTGATGACGCTGGATATAAGCCAGCGTTTCCTCGACGCGAAGCCGCACCCGGTTTTTCAGTTCAGCCGTGGCCTTACGGGTAAATGTCGTCGCAATCACCTGATGCGGATAATACTGGTCCAGAAAAATCCGCACCATCAGACTGGAGAGCGTATAGGTCTTGCCGGTTCCTGCCGAGGCTTCAATCCAGTGTAGGCCACGGAATTTCATGTCTTGAATCGGATTGGTGGAAATGGCTGTTTGCATCTGCTGCTTTAAGAAAGTCATACGGCTATTTCACCCACTCCAGATGTTGATGAATCGGCGCATACAGGCCATGAGCAAAATCATGGCAGCAATTTTGCAAGGCCAGATCCGGATCCTGATCCTGCAAAATAAATTGCCAGTCCTGATGCAGCAGACTGGATTCATCCGAAGCCAAAGGTTTGGCACTCTCATAGCTGTTGTTCCAAGCCTTTAGCAAGTCCGGCATTTCCACAATGGTCATCTTGCCCTGTTCATTCTCGGCCCACTGCCACTCTTTTTTCATCAGTAATTCTGCCGGCAAGACCAGCGGCTGCTGTTGACCAATTTCCCAGGCTTTTAACCAGAGCTGCAAATACTCATGTGCCTTGCTCGAACTCAAGCCAGAAAACTTCAGGGTTTTATTACTGAAAATGACAATGCGCTCCAGTTCTGGTGAGCGTGCATCGTCATTCAAGTAAGCCAGCCATAGCAGATACTCCAGCCAGATCTGGGCACGGCGTTTTTCCGAGGCCGAAGAGGATTGCATACTCAGCCAGTAGCTGCTGTGTGGAACCTGAGGCACGTTTATATGAATGATCAGTTCAGGACTGAACTGCAGGGATTGTTGGGTGACTGGCGTCAGTTCTTTGCCCAACTGTAGCAAACGTTCTTGCAATAACTGCTGTTCCTGCTGGCTGCCCAGCCAGGTGGCTTGCTGGGTTTTACCCACCGGCAAACGGTCCAGCATCAGGTTCGGCTCAATCTCCTGCTCTTGTTGCAACAGGAAATCCCGTACCTGATACTGTTCCAGCTTATTCAATAATAAAGGTTCCCGGGAACTCGGCAAATCGGCATAGCGAATCGTGGAAACCCCGACACTTTTCAGGAATAGACGTGCCGGGAAAATCATATCGCGGATCCATTCATCACCTTTGAGTACCCGGATTTCTTTTTGTTCTAGTGCCGGATAATGTGCATTGATCCAGCTGCTGCGCTTGCCTTCGGCGCTGCGGATATATTCTGCTACCGCAAACCACTGATCCTGATAACGTGGTGTCTGCATATCTGCGAATCCGGCCGGATCAAAAGGCTGCAAGGGATGCACATGATAAAGCTGCCGAATATGTTGAGCGACTGACAGACCATGAATATCCACCATCGGATCGATTTCGGCATCCGGCTGTTCAGACTGGCAGATCAGCGCGATATGCTGAACCAGTTCCTGCAAGGCAGTGGATGGATCGCGAGCCTCACCATCCTCCAGATCAAAGCCATTATAGAACAGCCATAGATTTTCCTGTGCCAGCAGCAAGGCATCCAGAAAAGCGCCCTGCTCGTCATCCAGACGGGAACGGTCACCGAGTTGCGGCTTCAGGCTGCGCATCAGGTCAAACGGAACCTGTTGATTACGGCTCGGAAATTTACCGCTATCCAGATTCAGCATCACCACCAGTTTATAAGGCAATGGCCGGATCTGGCCAATCTGGCTAAAGGTAATCTGCCCGGTCGGTTCGGCCTGATCCAGCTGCATCTCCAGGGTATTCTGAATTTCTTCCAGCACATAAGGCAGAGGCAAACTCAGTGCCACCAGTTCCTGACTGGCATGTGGATCATCCTGATCATGATAATCGGCCAGGGTCAGCATCCGCATTTGCTTGTCGATAATTTCGGCAACGGTTTTGAGCGATTCTACTCCAGCGTCACGAAATTCATTCAGATCGGCGCGCAGATATTCCAGCCAGGTTTTGACTGGCGTGCGTTGTCCAGTTTCATGTAAAGTCAGCCAGTCACGGCGCTGTACCAGATCTTGATAAATCCGGATCAGGGTGGATATCAAGGGAAAATCACTGGTCAGAACCTTGGCATAACTCAAGGTGTCCTGAAACAGGGTATGTTCAGGAATCGCCAGACCCAACGCCAGACGGTCCAGGGCGAATTTAAAGCTAAACCGGTAATCCTCATCGCCTGCGCTGAGGCTTTGCTGTAAATGCTGCTGGTCCAGTCCACGTTTAAAGCCAGCATCTGTCAGCAACTGCAACATCCGTTCTACCTGACTATAGTCCAGACCATAATACTGCTGGGTCGCATTCAGGCTGAGCCAGTCGGCAAAGTCCTCAATACTGAAACGGCGACGTACCCACTGAATCCGGCCCAGTACCGCGCGCCAGGCATTGCTGACATCCAGACGCGACACCCCGGCAATCTGGATCGGTAAATACAGGTTATCTTTCTGCAGTCGTTTGCTGCCAATTTCACGCTCCCGCGGTGGCGGCGCAAAGACACTGCGAATTGTTGGTTCGAGCTCTTTCAGACTTGGCGTCAACACCAGAATATCACTTGGTTGACGCGGCGCTTCTTCAGTGCCTTGAACCAGCCAGTGAATCAGCTGTTCTTTGAGGACTTCCAGCTGACGTAATGAAGAATGACAGACATGAATCTGTACAGAATCATCGTCAGGGCTTAAAGCATATTGATGCTGTTCAGGCTCGAGTAAATACAGAATATCTGACTGGATTTTGGCCAGCAGTTTATTTTGATATTCATCGACAAAGACATCGGCCCAGAGACCCTCTTCCCCCGAAGACAGTTTAGAGAGTAGAGAAAAATGATCCCGTGCCTGCTTGCCGAATCGGGTCAGAAGCGGATGCCGCGATTCCCGGTCTTCGGCATTAAAGTTCAGCTGCTTGATCCTGAAGTCTTTTATTTCCGCATCATTCGGTTTACGTTGACGGGTCTTTTCAAAACGCTGAATAAAGCGCTCTTCCCGCTGCAAATCAAACCTGGCTTTCCAGTCCGGATCGACACTGTCGGCCCAGTATTCCTGCGAGGGGTTGAAGTGAAAAATATAGATATCAATGTACTGGCCCAGACGGCGTAAAAAATCCAGCTGGCTCGGTGGCAATTCTAACAGGCTAAACACCACAATCTGTGCCGGCAGTCGTTTCAGAGCTTGGGCCCGGGTCTCTGCATTTTCCAGCCGATCCCAATACAGGCGTTCAATCTCCAGGATTTTGGCATAGTCATCCTGAAATACATGCTGCCACAACCAGCGTTGCCAGGCTTCCAGTTCACGCGCCTGAATCTTGACAAAATCCGCCACCTGCATCTCATGGCCATTTTCATCTTTGGGGCTATAGATCATTTGCTCGATATCGAGCGCAATATCCTGCCCCCAGGACTCTAACCAGTTACTCGGACAACTACAGTTGTTTGGAGGACAGTTACGCGCGCAATAACCGCGATAATCCATATAATGGCTAAACAAACGCGACACCTGCTCGGCTACCCAGTACAGCATGCTCTGTTTTTTCAGCTGCTTCTCTGTACCCTGCTCCAGCCGGTCAGCACTGTCATAAATCCGCTTCACAATAGAATACAGCGGATGATCGACGTCTAAAGGAATCTGTTCAGGCAGAATACATTTACGCAATGCCTGAAACACGCGCCATTTGATGATAATGCGCGGAATATTGGCTTCACGGACCTGCTCCACTTCTTTAGGCGCATTCAATACCCATTGATAGGAAGTCCATTGAAAGGCGCGAATCCGGTGATGAAACTGGGTATTGGCGCTAATACCTTTTTTCTCGGCAATTTTCTGGGTCAGCCAAGTTTCTACTGCCGGAGATGGCACAATAAAGTGCCGGGTTTGTAACACCTCAAATGGATTCCGGGCAGTCTGGTTGACAATACGCAGCATACTATCCAAAAGCACATCAATACGTTGACTCTGAATAACATGAATGGCCATTGGTTCCCCTGAACTGCTGAATGTGGTTTTTACTACAAAACGATAAAGATTATTTACTATACATCCCGAGCGCTCTATGACACTTTAAAACCACACTTCAGTCGAAAAATTTCTTTGAAAAAAGCATCTTAAAGATGCTTGAATAGAAAAAAACAACATAGAGCTTAGGTAGTGCCCATGAAATTAGATAAAATTCCTGAACGTCTCGATCCGAGCCTAGATTTAGAACAAATCCGCGACGAATGCCTGGAACTCACCAAAAAACGCGCCTACTATTCTGCTGGTGCTGCCGTGATTCCGGTACCTTTTATGGACGTGGTCATTGATGTCGGCATCTTGTCGCAATTGATTCCCGAGATCAATGCCCGCTTCGGCCTGTCCCCTGAGCAGATCAGTGTCTACGATCCGAAAACCCGTCAGATTCACTGGCAAGAGCTGCGTAAACGTGGCGTAGAATTTTCCGGTCTGGTGGTCGCACGTACGGCAGTTAAAAAATCTTTGAACAATGTTGCAGCGAAAGTGATGATAAAGCAAGTCACAAAATTCATTCCGCTGGGTGGTCAGCTGGTGGCCGCAAGTCTGGGTTATTTTGTCATGAAAAAAATTGCAGATGCTCATGTCCAAGACTGCTATCGCACCGCTAAAAGTATCCAGCAAAAACAGGTCGCCCAAGGTTAATCCTGCTTAAGCTGAATATTTTAAACTGTTTAAAATCCTCTACTTCAGGCAGATTATTCTGCCTGAAGCTGTTTTAAAATAGCCTTTAACACCTCGACCCGCGCGGTATTCTTATCATCGGTCGCAATAATATGCCAGGGCGCTTCCTCGGTCGAAGTATGCTCAAACATATCGGCTGCCGCTTTCAGATAATCGTCCCAGCGCTCCCGGTTACGCCAGTCTTCTTCAGTAATTTTAAAGCGCTTATGCGGTGTATCTTCACGCGCCTTGAACCGTGCTGCCTGTTCCTCTTTAGAAATGGCCAGCCAGATTTTCACAATCACAGTTTGATGCTTGACCAGGCTCTGTTCAAAACGGTTAATTTCATCATAAGCACGCTGCCATTCCACCGCACTGACCAATCCTTCTACCCGCTCTACCAATACCCGGCCATACCAGGAACGGTCAAAAATACAGATATCATCATCGGTTTGCAGCTTGGTCCAGAAGCGCCATAAATAGGGACGGTTCAGCTCAAATCTTTCTGGTGCAGCAATGGTATGAATTTCATATTCACGTGGATCGAGTTTTTTGACAATCCGCTTGATCGCGCCGCCCTTGCCAGCGGCATCCATGCCTTCAAACAGAATCACTACATTACGCGAATCGGAACGCATGGCTTTAGCGACCTTCGCGGTTAACTTTTTTAATTCCGGCTTGTAATCTTCTGGCTGGGCTTGGGTCATGGAAGGATGTTTTAACTGCTCGGGAATCTTGGCCTGCTTCCATCTTCCCTTGGCTCTGGCCGGGTGATCCGGACAATGTTTCAAGGCTCTCAGGATATACTGGGCAAATTGCTGGTCGCGCTGCTGTTCATCTTCGCCATCAATAATGAACCAGTCCTCGGTAAAGCGCTGACGCAGGCGCTGCAAGGTGTCATATTCTTTGCGATTGCGCCAGTCCAGACCATGCAGTTGATGCCAGTGAGTTTCACTCGGATCCATGGCATCCAGACGTTTTTGCAAGACTTTCCAGGACAGGTCAAACCAGACCTTGATCACATCGACATGGTTATTTTTCAGGTCCTGTTCAAAGGCCTGCATCTCTTGCAGATATTCATCAAACTGTGCATCATTCAGCGGGCTTTCAGCTTGCATGGCACTGCCAAGCAGATCGCTATACCAGTTACCAAACAGCACCATGATCTGTCCTTCAGCTGGAATAAAACGCGCATAAGGTTGCCACAAGGTCTGCTTCGGGCCGGCTAGCTGGGGCTTATCGGCTTTCACGCGCAAATAGCGCGGATCGACCCATTCACGTAGCTGTTTAACCGCTTCACCTTTGCCGGCTAGCTCAATGCCATTCACCAGAATCACCAGACTTTTGGCATTTTTCTGGCCCCGGGTCTTTTTTAAATTATATTGGGCATCAATCAGCTCGACAGACAGCTGATCTTCATCCATTAACTGAAATTGTGGTTGTTCCATACGTATCTTCAACCCTGATCTTTTATTCTATTTGCAGTATAGCGAGGAGTTTCAGCGCAAAAATAGCTCTGGCAACGTTTTTCACACGATTAAATTGGCTATTTAAACAACAGATTGACATACAAATGCCCGATCTCTGTTCAATTTGTCATAGCAGGATTGTCCGGCAGCCTCTAAGATTCTTGCATCCTCCAATCATAATTGAAGCCTCATGTCCAAACTTGCCGTACTCGATGATCTGTTAGCGCATTATTATCAACTGGCTTATCACACCCGGCCTGACATTTTAAGCCGTTTACAGGATGTGCAGGCCTGGCAGAAAGTCCGCATGCAGCGCACTCATCGCGCCCATTTTGCTGAAAAACAAAACCTGTTGATGTCCGAATATTTCCTGAACCGTCTCTACGGCGGTGCTGAATTTGATGCGCTGGCAGAACAGATTGCCCGGCTGATGAAATATGCGCATAAAGCAGAAAAAGTTATTCCGGAAAATGCCATTAAAACCGGCACCTCAGGGGTAGAGCTGGCTATTCTGGCGGTACAACTGGATGAACAGGTCGCGATTCAGTTATTACAGGATTATCATCCACATGAACCGCTGACTGACGAGATGATGCGCCTGACCTATTTGAAGCTGGATCAGGGTGAAGCACGCTTGAAACAGCTGGCTCTACTGGATCAGCTCGGCATGAGTCTGGATAAATACATACGTTCATTTGTGGTCTATACCGCCTTTAAAATGTGTAAGGGCGCGGCGAATAAGTATAACTTTCAGGTGATGTATGAATTTATGCAGGATGGTTTTCTAGCGATGAAGCCACTTAAATCGGCAGAAAAATTTGTACGCACGTTCACGGCAACCGAACGCCAGATTATCGAGAAAGTACATTCTGGCGATCCGTTGCCATTTCAGTAAATACCCGATGAGTATTTCTGCCAAGCGTGAATTTTTCTGTATATTATTCATAACAATTGCATCATGATTGCTGAATAAGCCTTTAGAATCTGTCATGATGCAGACAATGCAAGATTAACCCGATTGATATGTTAGGAGTGACTCCAATGTCGAATGAAAATACAACGCCTACCCCTACCCCCGAGTCGGCACAACAGACAGACAAAGTGAGCCCATTCTTAACTGAACCCCTTCCACAAGGCACCCCGCAAGGTCAGCAACAATCTTTAGAACAACGTCTGACTGACACGCCTGTGACGGGTACTGTGCCTAAATACAATCTGCCACGTGGTGCCAATACCGGTAACGTCGGCTCAACCACACACTTCGGCTATCAAACTGTAAACAGCGAAGAAAAAGCTCAGAAAGTCGCAGAAGTGTTCCACTCGGTGGCGAGCAAATACGACATCATGAATGACTTGATGTCTTTTGGTATTCATCGCCTGTGGAAACGTTTTGCGATCAATATGTCAGGTGTACGCCGTGGCCAGCATGTGCTGGATATCGCGGGCGGCACCGGCGACTTGGCGAAAGTCTTTAGCCGCGAAGTGGGCCCGACGGGTCATGTGGTACTGTCTGATATTAACGAATCCATGCTGAATGTCGGTCGTGACCGTCTGATTGATGCGGGCTGCACCAATGTCGATTTCGTTCTGGCCAATGCCGAAACCTTAGAACCATTTGCAGACAACAGCTTTGACCTTTTGACCATTTCTTTTGGCCTGCGTAACGTGACCGATAAAGATGCGGCACTGGCTGCGATGTACCGTGTACTCAAGCCAGGTGGCCGTTTACTGGTTCTAGAATTTTCTAAACCGGTGTTTGAGCCATTCTCCAAGCTGTATGACCTTTATTCGTTCACGGCATTGCCAATCATGGGCAAAATCATTGCCAATGATGCTGAGAGCTATAAATATTTAGCTGAATCAATCCGTATGCATCCGGACCAGCGCACCCTGAAAGGCATGATGGAAAATGCTGGCTTCCAGAATTGTGACTATCACAACCTGACTGGTGGGATTGTTGCGGTTCACCGCGGTTTCAAACTTTAAGGTTCCTTGCCTATGTGGTCAATTCTGGCACTCGGTGCTGTTGAACGCGTGATTCATCATATCATTGATCTGGATGCCATTACCCGCATCCAGCTGAATGCTCTGTCCGGTAAGATGCTGCGGGTGGTGATCGCCTCGCCGCAGCTTTCGGTCGATGTTTTTTTTGATGAAAGCAAAGTTCGTCTGGAACCAACGGCAACCGGTCATACCGAAACACCTTCGGTCTTTGAACAACGTCCATTTGACGCAAGTTCCGCGACAGTCCTTGAAGCGACCGCAACCTTGCAGGTCAGCAATGTGGTGGAATTACTCAAGCTGCTGCTTTCCGATGAAGTCGGCAATATTCCATTGCAAGGCGACTACAAGTTATTGCAGGAAATCCAGCGCATCATGCAACAGGCAGAATTAGATCTGGCGGCGCACTTAAGCCCCTGGATTGGCCCGACATTGGCGCATGAAATTGGTAAATTGCAACTGCTGCCCAAGCAGCTAAAACGCACCCTGCAAAGTCAATTATTTTTTGCCGAAGATGCCTTAAAAGAAGACAGCGGTCTGTTTGCCCCCCGCTGGCAAATGGATGACCTGAATCAGGACACCCGTATCCTGAATCAAAATTTAGATCGGGTTGAAGCAAAAATCCATCAGCTTCAGGCTCAAATTGATGCCTCAAACAATTCTACTCAAGACTAGGTACACAGCTTTATGATTCCGCATGTTTCACGTTTACTCGAACTTTGGCGCATCGCCGCGCACTATCGACTCGACACGTTGTTTCCTGCGGAAGAATTACCAGAAAAATCCCGGCATGTGCTGTCCCTCATCCGGATGCATCCGGCTGCCTGGTCCAGTCGTGAACGTAAAAATCCGCTCAAGCTGAAACTGGCTTTAGAAGAAATGGGGCCGTTGGCGATCAAGCTCGGTCAACTGCTCTCGACCCGCCGTGACCTGATTCCACCTGAAGTTTTACAGCAACTGGTGTTACTGCAAGACCGGGTCAAGCCATTTGATAATGACGTGGCCAAGATGCGCATTCAGGAATCCCTGAAAGCTGATGTAAATACCCTATTCGCGCGTTTCGATACCCAGCCACTGGCTGCAGCTTCGATTGCTCAGGTGCATACGGCTGCCCTGCATGATGGCCGTGAAGTGGTGGTTAAAGTCACCCGCCCGAATATTCGCCAGCAGATTTTGCAGGATTTTGAAATTCTGGAATGGCTCGGTCAATTTCTGGAAAAACGTCTGGAAGCTGCCCGCGCATTGCACCTGTCGGAAATCATTCAGGATTATCGACAGATCATTCTGAATGAACTAGACCTGACGCTGGAAGCAGACAATACCCGCCGCATGCGCCATCATTTTACCGGCTCGAGCATGATGTATGTGCCGGAAATTTACATGGACAGCAAAGATGTTCTGGTGGCCGAGCGTATTACCGGGGTACCAATTTCAGATATCGCGACCTTTGACCGGTTGGGCATGGATCGTGCCGATCTGGCGCGTAAAGGCCTGACCATCTTCTTTACTCAAGTGTTCCGCGATAATTTTTTCCATGCCGATATGCATCCGGGCAACGTCTTTGTAGAAACCATCAATCCGGCCAATCCGCGTTTTATTGCGCTGGACTGCGCGATTATGGGCGAGCTGTCCAAGCATGACCAGATGACCGTAGCACGCATGCTACTGGCGGTCATGAACAGCGACTTTATGCAGCTGATTCAGGTGGTGCATCAGGCCGGCTGGATTCCACCGGGAACTGATCAGGATGCGTTGGCTCGTGAAATGCGCCGCAGTGTGGGGCCAATGGTCTCAAAACCGATGCATGAACTGGACTTTGCCGGCATTCTGATTGAAGTCATGGATATCGCGCGTCGTTTCCATCTGGAAATTCCCCCTCAATTGATGCTACTGCTAAAAACTTTGGTGCATGTCGAAGGTTTGGGAACCGACCTGTATCCTGAACTGGATATCTGGAGTCTGGCCAAACCGATCCTAACGGACTGGATCAAGGCCCAGATGAATCCGCAAAAGAACCTGAAAGAACTGGGACAGAAAATTCCGGATCTGCTTTTAGGGGCACAGGATTTACCGACCCTGATGATCGACAGCTTAAACGGTTTAAAAAATCAGTCGGCCTGGCATGCCAAACAGCTCAATGAATTACAAAGCATGCGCCTGCAAATGGAACATCAACAGAAGCGTAGCTGGATGTTCGGCAGTGTCATGGCCATTCTGCTGGCGATTGCAATTATTTCACCGTGGTTTGTGTCGGTGATTCTGATTGTGCTAGCAAGTGTGCTTGCCGTCTGGCGGATTGCGAAATAACTAAATGAGCTTTTAAAAAACCTGACACTGTTCAGGTTTTTTATTTTCTGGACATCGCATGACTCCAAAGTCACCTTAGGACATATCTTGCCATTGGGTCTTTAGACCTATCGCTTAAAATAAGCACACATTTGACTGGTATAGGTTCAACCATGGTACAGATTTTACAAAAACGTGCGCCTGCGCTGACGATTCGTGCTGGCCATCTGGCACGTGAGCTGATTCTGGAACAAGGTTTGCAACCCGAACAGGTCGATATCGTGCCCGGTGCGGCAGGCGGCCCCAAAGGTATCGGTATCCAGGGACTGGATCAGGCGATTTTTGGTGAGTTTTTTCCACGTGCACCTCAGCGTAGAACTTTGGTGGGTTCTTCGATTGGCAGCTGGCGTTTTGCCAGTATGGCTGCACATGGTGCTCAACAGGGAACCGAACGTTTGAGTGAGCTGTATACTAACCTCTATTTTCATAAAAAAATGACCCGTCAGGATGTCAGCGAAGTTTGCCGTGGCATGCTGCTGGATCTGGTACAAGGCAAAGAAAACGATCTAGTCAATCATCCAGATTATCATCTCGCAGTCATTTCAATTAAAGCCCAACACATTTTCCAGAGTGACAAGGCATTGCCGTTGCTGGCTTCTGTGGCTGGAATTCTTGGAACGACCGCAGTCGCGCGCCGGCACAGCCGTTATTTCATGCAACGTGTGATCAGCCAGCCCAATATAGGTGAACAGTTTAAAATCGCTGAAGATGGATTTACCACGCATTATCATGCACTGACCGAACAGAGTGTGTTGTCCTGGTTGATGGCTTCAGCGTCTATTCCCGGAGTGATGGCAGCGGTGAATAATATTCCAGATGCACCGCAAGGTTATTATCGCGATGGTGGCCTGATTGATTATCACATTGACCTGCCTTTTCAGAGCAAAGGTATTGTGCTGTATCCACATTTTACCGATAGCATTACCCCCGGCTGGTTTGACAAGTTATTTAAACGTACCTCAAATCCAGAAAATCAGGCACGAACTTTGCTGCTTTCTCCATCACAGCAATATCTGCAAAGTTTGCCTTTGGGTCGTTTGCCTGACCGTAAAGACTTTAACTTAAAAGGTTTGGACCACGCCCAACGCATTCAGCTCTGGAAGCAATGTATTGCGGAAAGTCAGCGTCTGGGTGATGAATTTCTTGAACTGGTCGAGAAGCAGAATTTTGCTGAGGTGATGCAAGCCTTGTAATTGGCCGCAGCTGCCCGATTATTTGTATAATTGCTTTAATTTTGTGAACTGTTGAAATTTATGCAGAAGTTTTTAGTGGTCCTGCAATACCTGTGTCTGGCCTTTGCCATTTATCTGATTTATAGCGTCAGCATGTCGCTATATAGCCAGGATTTTGTCCTGATGGAGTTGGTCGCTGATATCGGTACGATTCTGATCTGTATCGACCTGGCGGTGTTTTTATTTACCAGTAAAGGCAAGCCCGGCATTAGCATGGAAGAATATGCAAAAAGACTGGAACAGCCACCATCTAAACTGGTCTATGTGACACGAAAATTGGGGCATCTCGGTATTTTGCTGATTATCACCAGCTGGATTGTGCCGATGATTAACTCATAATGATCCAATAAAAAACCTCCCAATTGGGAGGTTTTTTTAAATTAAAGATATCTGAAAATTATTTAGAACCTTTAATCCCTGCTTGCAATAGCAATGCACCCAAACCACCAATTTTTTGCTCTTGTGGTTTAGCCGCTTGATGTTTCTTACCCTGAGGGCGATCACCTTGCGGACGTCCTTGCTGTGGACGTTTACCCTGAGGCTTACGTTCACCACGTGGCTCATTGTTCTCGCGACGTGGCTGACGTGGTGCTTTCGCCGGCGCTTCAGAACCTTCAGGACGCATCGACAGATTCACGCGGTTACGTTCAGCATCCACATTCAAAACACGGACTTGTACGATTTGACCCGGTTTCACCACTTTATGCGGATCAGCGACGAATTCATTGGCAAGTTCAGAAATATGTACCAAACCATCTTGATGCACGCCCACATCGACAAATGCACCGAAGTTAGTCACGTTAGTGACTACACCTTCCAGTTGCATGCCTTCAGACAATTGCGCAACTTCAGTAATGTCATCACGGAATTTAGCAGTGCGGAACTCTGGACGCGGGTCACGGCCCGGTTTTTCCAGTTCAGCCAATACGTCTTGAATCGTCGGTAGACCGAATTTCTCGTCTGCAAATTCTTCAGCATTCACTTGGCGAATGATTTCTGTATTGCCAATGATGTCTTTTACAGTCGTTGCTTTCGCTTCAACAATTTTACTCACCAAAGCATATGACTCAGGGTGAACCGCAGAAGCATCTAGTGGTTCTGTACCATCTTGAATACGCAAGAAGCCCGCAGCCTGCTCAAAAGTACGCTCGCCTAAACGTGGCACTTTCTTCAAAGACTGACGATTGTCAAAACGACCATTTTCCTTACGGAATTCCACAATTTGCTGTGCGATCGATTTGTTCAAACCCGCGATATAACCCAGAATTGCTGCAGATGCAGTATTTACATCCACACCCACCGAGTTCACACAGTCTTCAACGACCGCTTCAAGGGTTTTCGCCAGACCGGTCTGGTTCACGTCATGTTGGTACTGGCCTACACCGATTGATTTAGGATCGATTTTCACCAGTTCAGCCAATGGATCCTGTAAACGGCGTGCAATCGATACCGCACCACGAATAGATACATCTAGTTCAGGCAGTTCCTGTGAAGCTAGTTCAGATGCTGAATACACCGATGCACCTGCTTCAGATACAGAAACACGCGTCATTTTCAGATCACTGTTCGCAGCCATCATTTCAGCAACTAAAGCTTCAGTTTCACGGCTTGCAGTACCATTACCAATCGCGATCAGGTCAACATTGAACTCGCGGCATAAACGCGCCAGCTCGGCCAGTGAACCTTCTTTATCGTCTTTTGGTGCAAATGGATAAATCGTGCTGTGTGCAAGAACATCACCAGACTCGTTCACTACCGCCAGTTTCACACCGGTACGGATACCCGGGTCCACGCCCAAAGTGGTACGTGCGCCTGCAGGTGCAGAAAGCAGTAAATGACGCAGGTTTTCAGCAAAGACGTTCATCGCTTCTGTTTCAGCAGCCAGACGTTTTTCAGTCAGCAATGAATGTTCGATCGTTGGACGAACTTTACCGAGCCAAAATAGTTTTGCAGTTTGCTTCAAGAAATCCTGACGCGCTTGTGGCTGAACAGTTTCAAGATTGTATTCAGTTTCAATACGCGCCAACGGGGCATCATCTTCGCCATCCACTTTCAGGCCTAAAACGTTTTCTTGACGGCCACGCAGCATCGCCAATAAACGGTGTGAAGGCACTTTATTCAAGTTTTCAGAGAAATCGAAATAATCACGGAATTTTTTACCGACTTCTTTTTTCTCATCACTGGCAACCAAACTTTTCAGCACGGCAGTTTTTGCAAATGTCGCTTTAAGTTCAGTGGTCAGCGCGATATTTTGCGCCCAGTCATCAATCAGGATGTGCTGGATCGCATCAAGCTGGCTTTCAGTATCTGGGTAATCTTCATGGCTAAAACCCACCAAAGCTTCAGCTGGATCAACGGCTTCATTAAAGATTTTTTCGGCAATCGGGCCTAGACCGGCTTCTTTGGCCTTGAATGATTTACTGGTACGTTTTGGACGGTACGGCGCGTAAATTTCTTCTAATGCATTTTTGGTTTCAGCGGCATTCACACGCGCCAATAAATCATCAGATAATTTATCTTGTTCTTTGAGTGATTCAATCACCTTTTCACGACGCTCATACAAATCACGCAAGTATGATAAACGCGTATCGAGTTGACGTAGTTGCGTATCGTCTAAGCCTTGCGTTACTTCTTTACGGTAACGTGCAATAAAAGGAACACTGGCACCTTCATCAATAAGCTTGATGGCAGCCTCAACTTGATTTGGACGTACGGCAAGTTCTTTTGCCAACTGCTGAACTAAGTCAGTCATCGTGTTTGATCCCACAAGGATAAGTACTAAATGGCATGATTATAAAGACCGGGTCTATAAAATCCACCATTGTTTTTATTAATTTACCTCATCTTTATATTATGAAGTGCCACAGTTTTCAGCTTTTCCCGATAAAGTTTGTATGAACTTTGCTCTTTATCCAGCTTAAAATCGTATTTTTTGCTCATTTAGATGTATATATTTGGTATCTATGTCTTGATTTTAACTGCAATATTTGGTGCTTTAGAGCATAGTCAATTAATATCAATGAATCGTATACTCAAAGCCTATTTGATTTTTGTTCATGACGACAATAAAGAATAAAGGAGCATCTCATGAGTTTAGTTGTACCTGCTGAAAAAGCCGATGCCGTACATACCGAAACGGACCGGGTCGAACGGATCCTGGTGGTTGATGATGATGTTCGTCTGCGTACCTTATTACAGCGTTTTCTCGAAGATAAAGGCTTTGTGGTTAAAACTGCACATGATGCCACGCAGATGGATCGACTTTTACAGCGGGAACTGTTTTCTCTGATCGTGCTCGACTTTATGCTTCCGGTCGAAGATGGCTTGAGTATCTGTCGTCGTTTACGCCAATCCAATATCGATACGCCTATCATTATGCTCACCGCTCGTGGTAGCGACTCGGATCGTATTGCCGGTTTAGAAGCAGGTGCCGATGATTACTTGCCTAAACCGTTTAACCCGAATGAGCTGCTGGCACGTATTCGTGCGGTATTGCGCCGTCAGGTACGTGAAGTGCCGGGTGCACCAAGCCAACAGATGGAAGTGGTTTCTTTTGGCCCATGGTCGCTAGATCTCTCTACCCGCACTCTGACCCGTGAAGGCCAAGTGGTAACGCTCACTACTGGTGAGTTTGCGGTACTGAAAGCACTGGTTCAACATCCACGCGAACCATTAACCCGCGACAAGCTGATGAATCTGGCGCGTGGCCGTGAATGGGGTGCCATGGAACGTTCAATTGATGTTCAGGTGTCACGTTTACGCCGTCTGGTTGAAGAAAATCCTGCGCGTGCACGTTATATCCAGACCGTATGGGGTGTGGGTTATGTCTTTGTTCCAGATGGTGCTGAATAAAGGAAAACTTATAGGATAAAGATTACCCCAATTTATTGTCCCTAAAAGCCATTCGCGGCTGTTTGAGCCTCCCCTTCTTTAAAGGCTCGTATACAAATGCGCGAGTTCAGCGAATGGCAAAGTTTTTTGGTTACTTTTTTCAAAAAAAGTAACACAACAAGCTCCTTCCATCGAAGGTTCAAGCAGTAAGATTCCATTACAAATTATTATTACTGCTCAATTTGGAAAATGCCAACAGGGAGCTGGTGTGAAACTCGACCCCATCGATCCACAAAAATTTACCGATTTTGTCAGCTACTCGGAAAAGAAACGTACCCGCTGGGAACGCTTTCTCGACAAGATCAAGCCGCGTTCTGCTGCCATGCGTACCACAGTACTGGTGGTTTTTGTGGTGTGTTTTAGCCTGTTCATGTCCTTGTGGTTCTTTTGGCGTACCCTGTTTTTACCTGAAATCCAGCAACATGCGCGTTATCTGGCCATGGAACTGGAAATTCTCAACAATCCCGATCTGCGCCTGTATCACAAACAGCAAGAAGTGGATATCGATGACTGGCTGAAAAACCGGGTCGGCATTGAATACGTGACCAATCCAGCAAAATATCCCACGGTTCGGGAAAAGCTGATTGCAGAATTTTTTACTCGG
Source organism: Acinetobacter lwoffii (assembly GCF_024129715.1). GTDB lineage: Bacteria > Pseudomonadota > Gammaproteobacteria > Pseudomonadales > Moraxellaceae > Acinetobacter > Acinetobacter lwoffii_U. The sequence goes on along the minus strand of NZ_JAMXXM010000014.1, from coordinate 27,803 downwards.
CAGATCGAAACCAAACTGGCCAAAGAGTTACGTATCGAACAAGCCACGGTCTATTTTCAGTTTAAGCCGAGTCCACGTATCTGGATCCAAACTCCTGAAATGAATGGTCACTGGGTACAAGAGCCTTTAAAAACTTATGCCAACTATAGCAATGAACTAATTTTGGGCTGGTTGCTCGGCACTCCGATTATTGTCGGCATCATTATTTTGACCTTAGTGCGTCAGCTGAACCGCCCTTTACGCCGTTTGCAGAATGCCGCCAACAGTTATAGTCGAATCGGTTCAGCACCCTATCTGGATACCAATCATGGTCCACTGGAAATCCGTCAGGTCAATCATGCCTTTAACCAGATGATTTATACGCTGGATCAGACCGAGCGGGAACGCCGAATTATGCTGGCCGGAATTTCACATGACTTGCGCACGCCCTTAACCCGGATCCGCCTCAGTGCCGAAATGATGCCAGATGAAGACTTTCTCAAAGAAGGTCTGATTTATGATGTCGAAGATATGGACGCGATTCTGGATCAGTTCATTTCCTATATGCGCGATGGTTCCGATGAAGAACCACAGGACACCAATGTCAATGTACTGCTACAGGAACTGGTCAAGCAGTTTAAACCGCTAGATATCCGATTTAGACCACAAGATATACCGACCATTCAGGCGCGCAGCATGTCGCTAAAAAGACTGATTGGCAATCTGATTAACAACTCAAAACGTTATGGTTCAGAACCAATTGAGCTTTCTGCGCATGTTGAAGAAGATCAACTGTTGATTTGTGTCGCAGACCATGGCGAAGGCATCCCGGAAGATCAGATCGAAGCCTTGATGCAGCCTTTTGTTCGAGGCAATTCGGCACGAACGGTACAAGGCAGCGGCTTGGGGCTGGCCATTGTGAAACGGATTGTCGATATTCACCATGGCCAATTACGTATTCATAATCGTCCTGAAGGTGGGCTGGAAGCTGTCATTTCACTACCCGTAAATCAGGTGAACCCTGAGACACTTCCCCCAGCCACCACACTCGATAAAATTCGCCAAACCTTGACTGATCACTTTTAAGAAGTGATCATTAATCCAACGAATGACTTTTTAGTTTTTCTATACAATTCATTTTATAGGTCACGAATTCAATCATTTAAAAATCATCATTTTTTATTATACCTACATTTAGCTAAAAAATTAGACCTTAGCCTAACACCTATGCACAATACATTTTTTGAGCGGTACAATCCGTATCATAGTTTAAGAATTAATGAGAGTTAAAATGTCTTTAGATCGTATCCGTTTAGCCTCCCTACACAACAAAGTCATCAGCCCTGAACAAGCGGCTGAATTCATCCAAGATGGCATGACTGTGGGTATGAGTGGCTTTACTCGCGCTGGTGAAGCGAAGGCGGTTCCTTTAGCTTTGGTTCAACAGGCAAAAGCAAATCCATTAAAGATCACGTTAATTACTGGTGCATCACTAGGGAACGATCTAGACAAACAACTGACTGAAGCTGGCGTATTGGCACGTCGTTTACCGTTCCAGGTCGACAACACTTTACGTAAAGCAATCAACAACGGCGAAGTGATGTTCATTGACCAGCACTTGTCTGAAACTGTTGAGCAAATGCGTAACCTGCAGTTGAAAAAACCAGACGTTGCGATTATTGAAGCAGTAGCGATTACTGAAGATGGCGGCATCATTCCAACAACATCTGTTGGTAACTCTGCAAGCTTTGCCATTTTTGCTGAAAAAGTGATTGTAGAAATCAATACAAATTTAAGCCCGGCATTTGAAGGCTTGCACGATATCTACATCCCGACATATCGTCCAACGCGTCAAGCGATTCCATTGACTCAAGTTGATGAGCGTATCGGTACGCATGCGATCAATATCGATCCATCTAAAATTGTTGGTATCGTATTTAACAGCGAATTGCATGACTCTCCATCTACTGTGACCGCACCAGATGATGAGACTCAAAGCATTGCCAACCATTTGATCGCTTTCTTTGAAAAAGAAGTGGCTGAAGACCGTCTACCGAAAAACTTGGGACCTCTTCAAGCAGGGATTGGTTCAATTGCAAACGCCGTATTGACCGGTCTGAAAGATTCAAACTTCGAAGACTTGATCATGTACTCAGAAGTTCTGCAAGACTGTACGTTTGAATTGATCGATGCAGGTAAGATGAAGTTTGCTTCAGGTTCGTCTATTACGCTTTCTGCTAAATATGGCGAGAAAGTATTTAACAACCTTGAGCAATACAAAGACAAACTGGTATTACGTCCACAGGAAATTTCAAACCATCCTGAACTGGTACGCCGTTTAGGTATTATCGGCATCAACACTGCACTTGAGTTTGATATTTACGGTAACGTGAACTCAACTCATGTATGTGGTACCAAAATGATGAACGGTATTGGTGGTTCAGGTGACTTCGCACGTAATGCCCACTTAGCGATCTTCGTAACCAAATCAATCGCGAAAGGTGGCGACATCTCTTCTGTAGTGCCGTTTGCTTCACATATCGACCATGCAGAACATGATGTTGATATCCTGGTAACTGAACAAGGTCTTGCGGATCTTCGTGGTTTGGCACCGCGTGAGCGTGCACGTGCAGTGATTGATAACTGTGCGCACCCAATGTACCGCGATGCGTTGAATGATTACTTTGACCGTGCATGTGCAAAAGGCGGCCATACCCCTCATCTTCTTCGTGAAGCGCTTTCTTGGCACTCAAACTTCGAAGAAAATGGTCACATGCTTGCTGTTGAAGCTGCAGTAAAAACTGCATAATTGACTGCATTCACAAAACGCCCTACGGGGCGTTTTTTTATGGCATTTTTATATTTTTTTTGAATAGTCAGAACCTGATTATATTAAGGAAGCCATCTGGCTATCACCTACTCTTTCTTCTTTTATTTATCCTGCCGATCTGCTGTAGAAATACACTTCTGATGCTCAAGGGCTTTAAATTCTGATTCTTCACCCTCATACTTGAACACAAGAGCAAAATTAGAGACATGACATGCGCGTAGATATCTGGTCAGATGTGGTTTGCCCCTTCTGCTATATTGGTAAAAAACGTTTAGAAGCTGCTGCACAAGAAGCAGGTATTGAGCTAGAAGTACATTGGCACAGTTTCCAGCTCGATCCTGAAGCACCGGTACGTCAGGAAGTCTCCAACTCTGAGCGTCTGGCGCAAAAATATGGCCGCACCGTGGCAGAAGTCGAAGAGATGCAGCGCAATATTGCTGAAATGGCCAAAGTCGAAGGTATTGAATTTAACTGGGAAGGTGCCAATTCAGGCAATACCTTTAATGCGCATCGCCTGATTCACCTGGCGCAAAGCAAAGGTCTGGGCAATGAAGCACAGGAAGCATTCTTCTATAGCTATATGACCCAAGGTCTGGCGATTGGAGAACGTGAAACACTGGAAGATGTTGCAGCGCGTATTGGCCTGAATCCGGTCGAAGTCGATGACCTGTTGGATTCGGAAGAATATGCTGATTTCGTCAAATTCGACCAGGAAGTGGCACACGAACAACTCAAAGTGACCGGCGTACCTTTCTTTGTTTTTGATCAACGTGTGGCACTAGCAGGCGCGCAGCCTAAAGAAGTTTTCCTGCAAGTATTTGAAAAAGCGCTCGATACCTCAACCAATAGTCAGGCAGCACAGTGCTCAACAGAAACGTGTGACACGCCAGACCAAGCTGAATAAAACAACGTTCAATAAAAAAACCCCATTTTAAATGGGGTTTTTTATTTGTTATTGAATGGCATTCGCTTAATCAACCAGAAAACTAATTTTTAAATTGACACGATATTCCGTGATTTTATTTTCTTTAATGACAACCTTCTGTTCATTGATCCAAGCACCTTGTACATTTTTGACCGTTTCCGTGACTTTTTGAATGCCCGTTTGAATCGCATCTTCAAAGCTTTTATTGCTGCTTGAATTGACTTCTACCACTTTTGCAATTGCCATAATAAAACTCTCAGCATGAAAATGAATGGAATTCCATCTTAGTCCATTCTTAGAAGATTGCAGCAGCTGGTAAACAAGCGATAGCAAAAACTTACATGGATTGAACAAAGCTCGAAATTCAGTTTTAAATTGGCAGATCGAAAACACATCGCCGCTTGTTTTGGCACTCGATTAAGTCCAGATTTTCATCGCTAAAATAAAGTATAAAGCCGTGTAAAACCACACAAATCAAACTAGAGCAAATATACTAATTTATTGTTTTATAGAGTAATTTATCTAAAATTTACTACCTGAATTTGCCGAATATATCATTTTCTATTAAGTCTTATTTGCTATTATTTCACCCGAATTAAGTTTAAATACTCTCCTATGTTCAAGTCATTGAACACTCTGATATTAAAGGTCATCCTATGAATGCTCTTAAATTTGCTTTCGCAGCAACCGTTATGGCTTTTTCTGTTCAAGCGTCTGCACAAATGGCGCAAGTGGTTCATCTGCCAGACTTTCCAGCGACTAAAGTACCTGCTGAAACAGTAAATGCAGATGCTGCGCCTGTAGCAACTGAAAAAACGGCTTAATACAAAGCTGTTTTTCATTAAAATAGGCTGATTGATTCAGCCTGTTTTTTTGATCATATTGAACACATTCAGTGTGAAAGATGCACGACTCTAAAAATGTCGATCATTTCCCACTCTAGTTTTTTCTATTGATTTTTATCACTTTTAATTAAAAAAATTTGTTTATATAACACTCAAAATAGATCACTATTTTATGTGATCTCTGCTTATAATTGCAGCAATATAAATAGATCAATGATAAGAAAATTTAGTTATGCATGAACTTCAGGCATTGGTACAGGGCAAAATTCTGCCTCAGTCAGTTTCTATTGATTATTTAATTGAAATGGCAGAAAGCTATACCGACTCGAATTCTGCTGAATACAGACTGGTCGAGCTGGCGGTTAACATCGTACTGGCACAAACCCTAGATAAAGCACTGAAACATCTCTAGAGATCAAAAAATGAATGCTTTAGAAAAAGCACACTTAATTAAAGAATTATATGGACTGGCGCAGCAACTGGAGCATAAAGTCCTGCCTTTATATGAAATTGCCCGTTCTAAAAAAAGAATACGCGATATTTTTAATCTGTGTGATGAGCCTATTTTCAAAACCCAGATTTCAGCATTTAAAGCCCGCACTCAGCCTGAACTTGTCGCCTACCAATTTTCTGCTAACACATCTTATCATTTAAGCTTTCGTGGCTATTTCACCGAAATCTTGGCGCTGGAACAAGCATTGTATGCCCATCCGGATTCAGGCTGGGCAGTTTTACATCATCCTGAACGTGGCTGGCAAATCTGGCTGATTCCGGCTCCCCAATCTCCTGCCCTGCACAGCCAATGGGCTGAACTGCAACACTGTTATATCTGGCTATTACAACAACAGCAGCGGTCTGCTTGCCTAAAACAGGATCCCCCCTTGATCGTTCCGGCCTTATCCTTAAACGAAGCTGAGACTAGATTAAAAGCTGTGGAAACAACCAGATATCATCGGGGACGGCCGAGGGCAAGAATCCATGCGCTAGAACTACATCGCTCAGATGAGTTACCCATACAGGTACCCCCTGTATATGAGACTCCCGATTCTCAGCTCAAAGCTGAAACGACCATTCAGCAAGAACAGATCACAGCCTCCGAATTGATTCAATTCCCTGTACAGATTCAACTAGGCGAACTAAACACCCATGTACACCCTTTAGGCTTAGAAGAAACCAATATCCAGCGACTCTGTGCTTTAGAACTGACTGAGAATATCGAGCATCCTGCCTATCTGGATATCACCTTGTATTATGCGGCAGAAGATAACTGGCAGGCACGTCAGGTCTATTTGGTTGAACAACTGAATCTGCAAGGCCAGTTTGTTAAATATCTGATGCTCTTAGGGGTACCGAGTCAGTTGCAGGCTCACTATTGTATTCAACATTGGCTCAGCCATCATCAACGCCAGGCTGCGGCGATTAAATCACTGGCGTGGTCTGTTATAAGCACCAGGTTCATGCAACTCGATTTTTTTTCAACGGCTTACTTGCAGCAGGCTGAAACAGTCTGGACACAGCCAGATTACCATCCATTTATACCCGCACAGTCCATTCAAAAGCAGAAATTTATCTCGTTTAAAGAAGCTGCTGCGGATTTTTCTACCCCAGTGCTTTTGCTACAGGAACATCAAAAAATCCGAGTGATTCATGGTGAAAAACACATCTCTCTCGCAGAGGATGAGCTGGCCTATCCATACATCTTGCTGCAACGCGACAAACAGCTCAATTGGCAGAATATTCACAATATTATTTTAACAATGCCACAACCCATTCGGGTATTAGAGCTTTATCGAGAAATTCAGGCTCAAATGATTGAATAATTGCTGTTATTTTGTAGCTTTAACTTGCTTTTTAAGGCCGTTTTTTAGAAAACTACAGCTGAATATAAGAATACAAGAGCAACAAATATCTCATGCAAATAAACAGGATTACTCAAATTTTACTGCTCTCTCTGGGCTTAGGAATGAGTGGTAGCATGTCTTGGGCCAATTCAGTCACAACTGCTCCTGCCAGTCCAACGAATATAGAGCCAAGCCGATCAGGCTTGCTGGATCAGATTCCACGTTTGATCGATGCAACACCCACGGTTCTGCCGGAGCAATCAAATGTCGCCATTGTTCCATCCACGCTAGAGACAGAAAATTATTCATGGGCGGATCAAAAGCAGAAAGGCATCCGCGAATGGGCCGATCGTACTGCGCATAAAATTGATAACTGGTTTGGTGAAACCGATCCGGATCAGCCAGCTGCAGCCACATTACGGATCATTCTAGATAATCGCTGGGATGAATATGAAGGCTATGAGATTAAGCCCCGAATCCGCGGCAAGATTAAGCTTCCGACCTTGGAACAAAAGCTGAGTGTGGTTTTTGGTGATGACAGTCTGGATAATGAATTAGACAGCAATGTTGCGATTACCAATGAAAATCCTGCCACTTCCGGAGATAAGCGTCTGGATACTAAACGTGCACGTGAAGATAACAGCTCTTTTGCCTTACGTTGGTCTGAATGGTCAGATCGCATTCCTTTCGAAACCGATCTCGATCTGGGCCTACGTTCTGGCGATGATATTTATCTGCGTGTCAAAGCCAGTAAGGACTGGACACTAGAAAATGACTACTCTTTTCATGCCGAACAGATTTATCGCTATGGCATTCAAAGTGAAAACTATTTACGGACCAATCTGGAGCTGATCCATGCCCGTCCCAATCAGGCCTTTTTCTCCAATCAGCTTAGTCTGACTTATGCAGATGATCAAGACGACGATCTGACCTGGGACAACTACACCTTTAGGCAACATCAGTTTTTTCAGGACAACCGTTTTAGTTACGGCATTTATACCGGTGGTTATCTGAATGACAAGGATCTGCGTCTTAATCGCTGGGGCCCCTATGTGTCGTGGAGACAACCTTTTTTACGTGAATGGTTTTTTGTCCAGACCGACCTGAACTATTTGAATGATCATCGCGAAGATCGTGATCACTATGTCGGGGCTTTGGTACGTTTAGAAGCGTTGTTTTAAACTGACTGATACTAGAAAATAATAAAAGCCCATCATTCATGGGCTTTTTTCAATATTACTGAGGCAATCAGCGTGGCAAGTATTAGCTGGTTTTATTCAAGATAATACGATCACTGCGTAGCACACGTTTTTGCTGCAATGAGGGTTGTTCCATCACCGGCATATTGAAGCGAATATGATCGCTACGTTGTACACGTTTCGGTTTTGTTACGTTTACTTTTGCTGTTTTATAAAAGCTAATGCGATCTGTGCGTACCACTTTTTCTGCAGCAGGTGCCGCTAGACTAAACTGGCTCATCGACATCAGGATTACAGCGCCCATACTGATCATCAGCTTAGATTTCATAACATTCTCTCTCCTTACTTAATGATCGCAATTATAAATCAAAAAACCATTATTAATTTAAAATTCAGATTTAAAATCCGCAGGGATTTTTTTATCGTCACTATCGTTTTTCCAGATCATTTCTAGAAATGAAAAATGAAGCAGGCATAAAAAATCCCTCCGAAGAGGGATTTTCTCATTCAACACATCACCAGTTAAGCAAGCAGCAAGCTATTAATCCGCTTGACATATTCAGCAGGATTTTCTGGTAATCCACCTTCTGCAATCACTGCCTGGTCAAAGATCACATTGGCCAGATCATCAAACTGCGCCGAGCCATCCAGTTTTTTCACCAACGGATGTTCCGGGTTGATTTCCAAAATCGGCTTGATATCCGGCACAGGTTGGCCTGCATCTTTCAGCATACGAATCAGCTGCGGAGACAACTCACCTTCTCCAGTCACCAGACAAGCCGGAGAATCGACCAGACGCGTCGTCACCCGCACTTCTTTGGTCTTGTCTTTTAATGAATCCGTCAACTTATCCACCACCGGTTTAAACTGGGCTGCGGCTTCTTCAAGGGCTTTCTTCTCTTCGGCATCCTGAAGGTCACCTAAGTCAACTGCACCTTTCGACACGTTTTGCAAAGGCGTACCATCGAACTCATTCACGAAGTTCATCGCCCATTCATCCACGCGTTCAGTCATCAACAGAACTTCAATGCCTTTTTTCTTGAACAGTTCCAGTTGCGGTGAATTTTTCGCAGCATTCAGACTATCTGCAGTCACATAATAAATGGCTTTCTGGCCGTCTTTCATGCGTGCTTTATAGTCTGCCAATGACGTGCTGACCTCGTCATTGTTTGATGTTGCATAACGCAGCAGTTTCAAGATACGTTCACGGTTACTGAAATCTTCACCCAGACCTTCTTTCAATACTGAAGCAAATTCCTGATAGAAGGTTTTGAAGTTTGCCTGATCTTTTTCATCTTCAGATTTAGCCAGATTATCCAAAATGGTCAGGATACGGCGGGTATTGCCTTCACGGATGGTTTTGACATCACGGCTTTCTTGTAATAACTCGCGACTGACGTTCAATGGCAGATCGGCACTGTCCACCACACCTTGCACAAAGCGCAGGTAGTTTGGAATCAGGTTATCTGCATCATCCATAATGAACACACGTTTCACATACAGTTTGATACCCGCTTTGGATTCACGGGTGAAAATATCATGTGGCGCTTTGCTTGGAATATATAACAACTGGGTATATTCAGTGCTGCCCTCAACCCGGTTATGCGCCCAGGCCAATGGCGCTGCGAAATCATGGCTTAAGTTCTTGTAGAACTCGACATACTGCTCTTCAGTGATTTCAGACTTGTTACGAGTCCATAATGCACTGGCTGAGTTAATGGCTTCCCACTCATCGGTTTTGACATATTGGCCACCTTTAGACGTTTCACCTTCAGCCGCTTCTTCTTCCTGCCAGACTTCTTTTTGCATCTGGATTGGCAGGCTGATGTGGTCTGAATATTTATTGATAATCTGCTTCACTTTATAGCTTTGCAAATAATCTAGCGCATCGTCACGGAGATGCAAAATAATATCGGTACCACGTCCTTGTTTCGTGATCTGTTCAACTTCGAACTCACCGGTTCCGCCACTGATCCAGCGCACCCCTTCAGAGACATCTGTGCCAGCACGACGCGACTCTACCGTGATCTTGTCAGCCACAATAAAACCGGAATAGAAACCGACACCAAACTGGCCAATTAGCTGGGCATCAGCCTTTTGATCGCCGGTCAGTTTGGACATAAAGTCTTTGGTGCCTGATTTGGCAATAGTCCCTAAATTATCAATAGCTTCCTGTTCGCTTAAGCCGATCCCGTTATCTGAAATGGTAATGGTTTTATTGTCTGCATCCAGACTGACACGAACGCGCAGATCCGGATCATTTTCATAAAATTCGGGATGGTTAATCCCTTCAAAACGTAATTTGTCGCATGCATCTGAGGCATTCGAGATCAATTCGCGTAGGAAAATTTCAGGGTTTGAATAAAGCGAATGGGTCACGAGATGTAGTAACTGAGCCACTTCAGCCTGGAAACTATGTTTTTGTGCGCTAGACTCGCTCATTAATCACTCCTTTTATTTTAAATACAGGTCAATACTGTTGCCTATATGAATGGAGTGAGTTACTAAATTTTCAATAGCCAGTTGTATATTTTTTCTCAAGATATTTTATAAAGGATCTCTTGATCTAAAATGACTTGGATTTGTAAAGGCTTAGGTTTAAGGCTTAATAAGGCCCAAGCTTATAAATACGTTGAAATTGCAGGTCTATTTGCTGCTGACGCATATTATAGACCTGACTAAGACAGGACACAGATTCCTGACAGCGGTCACGGAACTGTAGCCATTTCACCTGATCACGCTGGATCACCGAGCGGGTTCCCATAGGCACCATACGACGTAAAATATGATAGCTGGTACTCATCTTGACATCGGCATCATTCAGCAGGCGATGTTCACAAATCGCTTTCTCTGTCATGGTTTCAGCTTTCTGACAATCAAAACTTGCCGCATAGGCAGACCCTGCCAGCAGACTGAAGAAGATCACAATACCTTGGCTTAAAAACTTCATGCTGATCTTCCTTATTATTCAATTATTAAGTCGTATTCAATTAATATTTACTTTATTCGTTTTAATATAGTTGAACATTGCCGATCTGCTCAATTTCAATAAGTTATAAATCGTTGTTATTTTGAAAAAAAAGCCTCATTCAAGATGAGGCTTTTTTGTTGAGTAAGGCTAGAATTTAGAACTTGTAGCTATAACCGATCGTGTAAACCCAAGGATCAATATTCAAGTCGAATTTAGTATTATCAGCATCATCTAAAGTCACTTCAGGACTCAAATCTGCATAGCGCACGTCAGCAAATACTCCCCAGTTTTTGGCATCGGCTGGCTGATAATTAAAGCCGACTTGACCTGCCAAACCAAACTCTTCTTTCACGTCTTTAGCCAGGCCTTCTTCATCCCAAGCAATAAAAGCTGTGCCACCTACGCCAATATATGGTGTAAAGCGTGTTGCATTTTTAAAGTTATATTTAGCGGTAATTGTGGGTGGCAGATGTTTGATCTTAGCCACCTTACCTACACCTTGAAGAGAAATGTCATGGTTAAACGGGGTAGCCAATAATAATTCTGCCGAGATATTGTCATTAAAGAAGTATTCAACCGAAGGCGTAAAGCCATATTCCTGATCGGCTTCTACGACTAAACCTGGTGCAATTTCAGTGTCACTTGATGGTGCTAAAGAACTGGCACCAACTTTCACCTGCCATTGACCTGCCATCGCAGATGCAGAAAGACCCATTAATGCAATTAGAGCAGCTTGCTTTAACATTTTAAAATACCCCACAGGAAGAATAATTATTAAGAAAATAAATCTTAATTAATAATAAACACGAGGAAAAATAATATGCAATAAGTATTATAAAACTAATTTTTAATTATTATTTAAGATTATGATTTATAAGATAATTTATTTTAAATTGACCAGATTGGTTGGTTTTGAATACCAAGTATATTAATCAGATAAATATGGTTTTATTCAGAGTAAAATAATCAGGTTTATATTAATTTTTATTTAAACATATATTTTAAATACATCTTATTATTTATTTTAAATCCAGATAAATCTGCTCTAATAGATATCAGAGCAGATTGAAATTGACTTACAGAACCATGGCTGCAATCCAGCCAAAAATCATCAACGGAATATTGAAGTGAATGAAAGTTGGAATCACACTATCCTTCATATGGTCATGCTGACCATCCATATTTAAACCCGAAGTTGGGCCTAAAGTTGAATCCGAAGCTGGAGAACCGGCATCACCCAAAGCTGCCGCAGTCCCGATAATCGCAATGGTTGCAGCCGGGCTAAAACCAAACTGGATACACAGCGGAACATAAATAATCGCCAGAATTGGGATGGTTGAGAAAGACGAACCAATACCCAATGTGATCAGCAAACCAATCAACAGCATCAGAAATGCGGCCAGTGCCTGACTATTACCAATCCAGTTCACTGATGCTTCAACCAAGGTTGGTACCTGATTAGTCGCTTCAATCACCGCGGCAAAACCTTGTGCTGCAATCATGATAAAACCAACCAGCGCCATCATGCGCATACCGGTAATGATCACATCATCCGCTTCTTTCCATTTAAAGATCCCGGCACAACTCAGGATTGCGACACCCACCAGACCAGCCAGAATCATCGAGTCTGAATAAAGCTGTACCGCCAATGTGGCAATAACTGCAAGACCTGCCATCCAGATGGTAAATTTGGCAATCTGCGGTTTAACCTGTTCAGCCACACCCAGTTCAGCAGAAATACTTTGCTGCTCTTGGACATGAATATCTTGATATTGGCGTGGTTTGCGATAGCTAATAAAGATCGCCACCAATAAGCCCACAAACATACCGAATACTGGAATTGCCATCGCAGATGGAATCTGGTCATAGCTAATTTCAAATCCATATGGCTTACCAAAAGTATTGATGTTATGACCCAGAATATCATTCAGGAAGATGGCACCAAAACCGACCGGAATCAGCATATAGGTGCCTACCAGACCAAAGGTCAGCAAACAGGCAATCAAACGACGGTCGAGCTTTAAGTGGTTAAATACAGCCAATAGTGGCGGAATCAGTACCGGAATAAAGGCAATATGCACGGGAATGACGTTCTGCGAGAACACGGCAGCAATAGCAACTGTGAAAAAGATCAGATATTTCACCCGGTTTTGCGCTTTAAAATCGGCCTCACCTTTTAAGGTACTGATCATTTTATAAGCCAGTAAATCCGGTAAACCCGAACGTGCCAGAGCCAAAGCAAATGCACCTAAAATACCGTAAGCCAAGGCAATTTTAGCACCACCACCCAAGCCATTGTTAAACGCATCCAAGGTTCCCTGCAGGCCTAGACCTGCCAATAAACCACCTGTAACAGCACCAATGACCAGGGCAAAAACCACAGGTACACGTGCCAACGAGAGTCCGAACATGACTCCAATAGCAGCAAGAATTGCGAACATAATGAATCGGAATAGAGAGAAAGCGGCTATTTTATCAGAAAATGCGGATAAAAATTCCGCCACTTTTTTCTGGTCGGTTCATGTTTCGCGGAGTGGCCTGTCAATGAATGTCAGCAGATTTACGCTGAATAAACTCATCAATCAATTGAGCCACTTGCTCCGGTTGACTCAGGATCGCCCAGTGATTGGCAGCCAGTTCTACTTTGGAGAAATCATCCACCCATTTTGACATTTCATCAACCAGATCTGGCCCGACAAACTGGTCATATTTCAGCACAATCGCCTGTACCGGACAGATGGCAAAACGCTGCCGTGGTTGAGCTAAGCGTGGCAAAAAATTGGCCCGATACAGGTTCACACCATATTTGCCATCTTTGACAATATGCGGGTTGAGTGGCAGATCATCGTGTCTTTCCAGTTGCTGCACGATCTTGCCCCAACGCTGCGGATTAAAAAAATTCCAGGCCAATGGCGCCACCAAGGGCAACTGAAACATCGCGATATACCAGGACTTGCTCATTTGCTTTAAGAATTTTGCTTTGTTTTGCTGGAACTGTTCACACATCCAGAAAGCGGCATGATCCAGACATGGCCCAGATAAGGTGCTATAAGACAGAATTCGCCCTTTAAAGCGTGGATCGGTGACAGATTCCCAGGACTGAATTGAGCCCCAGTCATGCGCAGCCAGATGAAAAGCTCGATTCGGCAATACCTTATTCACCACCTCTTCCAGATCCTGACTTAAACGGGCCAAGCGGTAATCGGAGATTTTTTTGGGAATACTGGACTCCCCTGCGCCCCGGACATCATAAGTCACCACAAAATAATCCTGACTCAAATGAGCAATGGCTGGCTCCCAAACTGCCTGATGATCGGGATAGCCGTGAACCAGCACCAATGCCGGTTGTTCGGATTGTCCATAAGTTTTGACACAAAGACGCTGCTGATCCGTGGTATCGACCCATTGCATGTGCATTTCCATCTTTTGATCCTGTTTTTGTTATTGACCACTTAGTTTATAAATCGGCATGATTGATCAATGCCAGCGCATTTTTGTTGCTCTAGTATGCATAATCACAGCCGCAAAAAGAATGTCAGTATGAGCCTATTCCAGAAAATTCAAAAACTGCCTCTGGTTTCAAAATTTATTCTGAACCGCTATGCCCCTTATCGTGGTGCAGGCATTGAAATTGATAAGATTGATTTTAATAATTATCACGTTCGGGTCAAAATGCCGCTGACCCGTAAGAACCAGAATATTGTCGGTGTGCATTTTGGTGGCAGCCTGTATTCAATGGTCGATCCCTTTTATATGTTATTGCTGATGCATCATTTGGGGCCGAAATACCTGGTCTGGGATAAAGGCGCCAGCATTCAGTTTTTGGCACCGGGTCGCGGTACAGTGGTAGCAGACATTCGGATTTCTGCTGAAGAAATTGCCACGATTATCAATCTGGCGACTGACAACGCGCCAGTGTATCGGCATTATCAGCTGAATATTTATGATGAAGCCGGGGTCAGAATTGCCGAAGTAGAAAAAACGGTATATATCCGGCGGAAACAGAGCAAAGGGAAAATTAACGCTCCTAAATAAGATAAAAGCGCCACATTGGCGCTTTTAAATCTAGCTAAATCTGAAATGACTTTCGACTTAACGACGACGGTTATCCTGTTCAATCGCAGCACCGGCACCACCACCGATTGCACCACCAATTGCAGCACCCGCGTTACCACCGAAGATGCTTTTACCCACTGCAGAACCTACAGCACCACCGACACCACTATAGGTCGCATTACGGTTTGAACCACCTTGAGCTTTACTACCGACTGCTGCACCGGCACCACCGCCAACTGCTGCACCAACACCACCACCTACTCTGTTACCTACACCACCACCCACTGCACCACCGAGCGCAGCTGCGCCAATACGCTGATCTTTAGCAGACATATTTTCACAGCCTGCCAACATAAAAGTGGAGATAGTTGCAACAGCCATTACGCTCATTAACTTTTTCATGATCTTGGCCTTCCTGTCTTGCTTTAATTAAGCTTATCTTCATTTTATGAAACTAAAATCTGTAGCGTGTTACTTCTCTCGGTATTCCTGCTGAGTTTTGTAAATATCAATGGATTATTCTTCTGTTCAAGATGTCTTATTTATAAATTTCAGACAAAAAAAAGACGCCCGAAGGCGTCTCTTTTCTCAGCTTTAACTCGAATTAGAATTCTTCGTTAAATGCCTGGCTTAGAGCTTGGTCTACATCAGAGAAGTCATTGTGCAGTTCAAATTCTGCAGCTTCTGCTTCTTGACGACGACGCTCCAGGTGGTAAGCCAAACCTGTACCCGCTGGGATCAGGCGACCTACAACCACGTTCTCTTTCAAGCCACGTAAGTCATCTTCTTTACCTGTTACAGCCGCTTCAGTTAACACACGTGTGGTTTCCTGGAACGATGCAGCAGAGATGAACGAGTCAGTAGAAAGCGACGCTTTCGTAATACCCATCAATTGACGTTCAAACTTCGCAGGGAACTTGTTTTGCGCAAGAACTGCTTGGTTTTCCTGAACAACACGGATGTAATCCACTTGTTCGCCTTTGATGAAGCTGGTATCGCCACCGTCAGTGATATCAACTTTACGCAGCATTTGACGTACGATCACTTCAATATGCTTGTCGTTGATTTTT
Source organism: Acinetobacter lwoffii (assembly GCF_024129715.1). Lineage (GTDB taxonomy): Bacteria > Pseudomonadota > Gammaproteobacteria > Pseudomonadales > Moraxellaceae > Acinetobacter > Acinetobacter lwoffii_U. The sequence continues at coordinate 12,087 of NZ_JAMXXM010000014.1, read as the reverse complement.
ACACCTTGCAGACGGTATACGTCCTGAACTTCGTTCACGATGTAGTTTGTCAGCGCAACTTCGCCTTTCAAACGCAAGATATCGTGCGGGTTCTGTGGACCATCAGAAATAGTTTCACCACGGTTCACATGTTCGCCTTCGAACACGTTAATCGTACGCCATTTCGGAATCAGCTCTTCATAAATCTCAGAGCCATCATCCGGCGTAATCACCAGACGGTTCTTACCTTTGGTCTCTTTACCAAAGCTTACAACACCCGACACTTCTGCAAGGATTGCATGCTCTTTTGGCTTACGTGCTTCGAACAAGTCAGCTACACGCGGCAGACCACCGGTAATATCACGGGTACGTGAAGTTTCTTGTGGTACACGACCGATGACATCACCGACACCAATCGTTTCGCCATCACGAACAGAAAGAATCGTGTTCTGTGGCAGGAAGTAGAACTGTTCGCCACCATCAACGGTATCCAACACAACAGCAGGACGCAAATCTTTACCTGACGCAGGACGTGAAGTCACTGGCAAGATTTCGATGGTTGACATACCTGTTGCATCATCAGTTTTAGAAGTAACCGTCACGCCATCAGCAATCTGGCTGAAACGTACTTTACCAGCAACTTCTGTTACCAATGGATGTGTATGCGGATCCCAAGTCGCCACAATACCGCCTGCTTCTACAGCTTCGCCATCTTTCAGCAAGATAGACGCACCGTAAGGCAGTTTATAGCGCTCGCGCTCACGACCTAAATCATCCGCAATACCGATTTCACCTGAACGTGAAGTCGACACCAAATGACCTTTGGCATGTTGTACTGTTTTCACGTTGTGGAAACGTACTGTACCTTGGTTACGAACTTGTACACTGTTTGCAGCAGAAGTTCGGCTCGCAGCACCACCGACGTGGAAGGTACGCATCGTTAACTGTGTACCTGGCTCACCAATCGATTGAGCTGCCATTACACCAACAGACTCACCCGGGTTCACCTGATGACCACGTGCTAGGTCACGACCGTAACATTTCGCACATACACCGAAGGTAGACGCACAGTTCACGACTGAACGTACTTTAATTTCGTCGACACCCTGGCTTTCAATAAACGTCGCCAATTTCTCGTCAATTAACGTATTACGTGGAAGCAGAACTTCGTCTGTACCTACACGTTTCACATCTTCAGCAACCACACGACCCAATACTCGTGCACCCAGGTTTTCGATGACATCGCCACCTTGAATGAACGGAGTCATGACCAGACCGTCATACGTACCACAATCCGGCTCGGTAATGACCAAGTCTTGCGCAACGTCTACCAGACGACGAGTCAAGTAACCAGAGTTCGCAGTCTTCAATGCTGTATCGGCCAAACCTTTACGCGCACCGTGTGTCGAGATGAAGTACTGAAGTACGGTCAAACCTTCACGGAAGTTCGCTTTAATCGGCGTTTCAATGATCGAGCCATCCGGCTTCGCCATCAAACCACGCATACCCGCCAACTGACGAATCTGAGCTGCCGAACCACGGGCACCTGAGTCAGACATCATATAGATCGAGTTGAATGATTTTTGCTTCTCGTCTTCACCCTGTTTGTTTTTAACAGTCGTGAATGACAAGTTGTCCATCATCGCTTTAGCAACCTGGTCATTGGTACGCGCCCAAATATCGACCACTTTGTTATAACGCTCGCCAGCAGTTACGAAACCTTGTTCGAACTGTTGTTCGATTTCACGAACTTCAGCTTCCGCTTTACCAATAATTGCTTGTTTTTGCGGTGGAATAACCATGTCTTCCATACCGACAGATACACCTGAACGCGTCGCTTGACGGAAGCCCAAGTACATCAATTGGTCAGCGAAGATAACAGTATCTTTCAGACCCAATTTACGGTAGCAAGAGTTAATTAATTTCGAGATGTTTTTCTTAGTCATCTCAACGTTAATTTGCTGGAAATCCATACCTTCAGGCACAACTTCCCAAAGTAGGCAGCGACCAGGCGTCGTATCTACAATAATGGTTTGCTGTTCACGGTTACCATCTTCGTCGATCACAGTCTGGTGTACACGTGCCTTAACGCGAGCGTGTAGATCAACCTGACCTGTTGCCAGTGCACGGTTTACTTCGTGAGTATCCGCGAACACCATGCCTTCACCTTTGGCATTGATTGCATCACGCGTGATGTAATACAAGCCCAAGACCACGTCCTGAGACGGTACGATGATTGGCTCACCGTTCGCTGGAGACAGAATGTTGTTAGTCGACATCATTAACGCACGAGCTTCAAGCTGAGCTTCAAGTGTTAATGGTACGTGTACCGCCATTTGGTCACCATCGAAGTCGGCGTTAAACGCAGCACATACGAGTGGGTGTAGACGGATCGCTTTACCTTCGATCAGGATCGGTTCAAATGCTTGAAGACCCAAACGGTGAAGGGTTGGCGCACGGTTCAACATCACTGGATGTTGACGAATCACGTGAGCAAGAACGTCCCAAACTTCCGGGGTTTCGCGCTCAACCATTTTCTTCGCAGCTTTAATGGTGGTTGCTTGACCAGAGGCCTGTAGTTTCGCGAAAATGAATGGCTTGAACAGTTCAAGTGCCATTTTCTTCGGAAGACCACATTGGTGCAAACGCAGGTTTGGACCAACAGTAATTACCGAACGACCAGAGTAGTCAACACGCTTACCAAGTAAGTTTTGACGGAAACGACCTTGCTTACCTTTGATCATGTCTGCCAAAGATTTAAGCGGACGCTTGTTCGAACCGGTAATTGCACGACCACGACGACCGTTATCTAGCAATGCATCTACAGACTCTTGTAACATACGTTTTTCGTTACGTACGATGATGTCTGGCGCTGCAAGGTCAAGAAGACGCTTCAAACGGTTGTTACGGTTGATCACACGACGATAAAGATCGTTCAGGTCAGAAGTCGCGAAACGACCACCTTCAAGTGGTACAAGCGGACGAAGGTCTGGTGGAAGAACTGGAAGTACAGTTAACACCATCCATTCTGGCTTGTTGTTCGAATCGTTGAATGCTTCCATCAACTTCAAACGCTTAGACGCTTTTTTCAGCTTGGTTTCTGAAGTTGTAACAGGAATTTCTTCACGAAGACGCGCAATTTCAGCTTCAAGATCGATGTCTTTCAACAAGTCTTGAACTGCTTCAGCACCCATTTTCGCTGTGAATTCATCACCGTGTTCTTCTAAGGCATTGAAGTATTCTTCATCGTTTAGAAGTTGGTATTTCTCAAATGGAGTCATACCCGGATCGGTCACTACATAAGATTCGAAATACAATACGCGTTCGATATCACGTAGCGTCATGTCTAATAATAGACCGATACGGCTAGGCAATGATTTCAAGAACCAGATGTGTGCAACTGGAGATGCCAGCTCGATGTGACCCATACGCTCACGACGAACTTTCGCAGTTGTTACTTCAACGCCACATTTTTCACAAATGACGCCTTTGTATTTCATACGCTTGTATTTACCACACAAGCATTCGTAATCTTTCACTGGACCAAAGATTTTGGCACAGAACAAACCATCACGTTCAGGCTTGAACGTACGATAGTTAATGGTTTCTGGCTTTTTAACTTCACCGTGAGACCATGACTTAATCATTTCTGGTGACGCAAGACCAATACGGATGCGGTCAAACTCTACAGGAGCATGACCGTCTGAATCCGTCTTTTTGCGCATGATATCGAGCAAGTCTTTCAATTTTTTTCTCCGTGTGTTGTGGAGATTTTCACTCAACAACTGGGTCACAAATATTGTTTTTTAACTGAATTTTAATCCCCCTCAGTCCCCCCTTTGTTAAGGGGGAAGCCCCTCTTTATCAAAGAGGGGTTTGGGGAGATTCAATGGAACTAATTAGTCACCATTTTTCAGTTCAATGTTGATACCTAAAGAACGGATCTCTTTGGTCAATACGTTGAACGATTCAGGCATGCCCGGGTCCATATAATGGTTGCCATCTACAATGTTCTTGTAGATACGGGTACGGCCTTCAACGTCATCCGATTTCACAGTCAGCATTTCTTGTAGCGTATATGCTGCACCGTAAGCTTCTAGTGCCCAGACTTCCATCTCACCGAAACGCTGACCACCGAATTGTGCTTTACCACCAAGCGGCTGTTGCGTTACTAGAGAGTAAGAACCAGTTGAACGCGCATGCATCTTGTCATCAACCAAGTGGTTCAGTTTCAGCATGTACATGTAACCTACAGTTACCGGACGATCGAAACGCTCACCAGTACGACCATCATATAATACGGTCTGACCAGTACTAGACAGGCCTGCAAGTTGTAACAACTCTTTGATCTGACCTTCTTCGGCACCATCGAATACCGGAGTAGCCAAAGGCACGCCAGCACGCAAGTTGCCAGAAAGTTTCAAGATTTCTTCATCAGTCAAGCTATCAAGATCTTCTTGCTCGCCACCAACTTTGTTGTAAATCTTGTCTAGGAAATCACGAAGCTCAAGTACAGTACGTTGCTCTTTCATCATCTTGTCGATTTGATCGCCAAGACCTTTCGCCGCCATACCCAAGTGAGTTTCAAGAATCTGACCCACGTTCATACGCGATGGTACGCCAAGCGGGTTCAATACGATATCAACAGGTACACCGTTAGCATCGTGTGGCATGTCTTCTACCGGCAAGATGTTAGATACAACACCCTTGTTACCGTGACGACCCGCCATCTTGTCACCAGGCTGGATACGACGTTTCACTGCAAGGTAAACCTTAACAACTTTCAGAACGCCAGTCGTCAGTTCATCGCCAGTCGAAAGTTTGCGTTTCTTCTCAGCAAATTTTTCATCAATTTCAAGGCTCTTCTCTTTCAAGAACACTTGAATTTGAGTTAAACGCTCAGCAATCGCTTCGTCAACTGGTTGAATTTCAAGAAGATCAACAAGCTCCAAACCAGACAACACGTCTTCAGACAGTTTGTCGCCACGTTTAGTTGTACCGCCGCCATTTGACTCTTGGCCATTCAGTAGACGGATTACACGTTCACGTGCAGCTTCTTCGAAGATTTTGAATTCTTCTTTCAAGTCTTTACGGTATGCATCTAATTGCGCTTTTTCAATTGCTTGAGCACGTTCGTCTTTTTCAAGACCGTCACGTGTAAACACTTGAACGTCAATCACAGTACCTTTAGTACCCGATGGAACGCGTAAAGATGAGTCTTTTACGTCAGCCGCTTTCTCACCGAAGATTGCACGTAGCAATTTTTCTTCTGGAGTAAGCTGTGTTTCACCTTTAGGGGTTACTTTACCAACAAGGATATCGCCAGCAGTTACTTCTGCACCGATGTAAACGATACCTGACTCGTCCAGTTTAGATAGAGCAGCTTCACCCACGTTCGGGATATCGGCAGTGATTTCTTCCGCACCCAGTTTGGTATCACGTGCAACACATGACAATTCCTGGATATGAATAGATGTTAAACGGTCTTCTTGAAGTACACGCTCAGATAACAAGATCGAGTCTTCGTAGTTGTAACCGTTCCAGGTCATGAACGCTACACGCATGTTCTGACCCAGTGCCAGCTCACCGCCATCAGTCGATGGCCCATCAGCCAGGACATCACCACGACCTACTTTATCGCCCAGGTTCACAAGAACTTTCTGGTTGATACAAGTGTTCTGGTTCGAACGGGTATACTTGATCAGGTTGTAGATATCTACACCTGCCTCACCTGCGATCATTTCGTCTTCATTCACACGAATAACCACACGAGACGCATCAACAAACTCGATACGACCACCACGTTGAGCGATCACACATACACCTGAGTCATGTGCTACGTTCGCTTCCATACCGGTACCAACAAGCGGCTTGTCAGCAATCAACGTCGGAACTGCCTGACGTTGCATGTTCGAACCCATTAATGCACGGTTGGCATCATCGTGTTCTAGGAATGGAATCAGTGACGCTGCTACAGATACGACCTGCTGAGCAGATACATCCATATGCGTTACTTTTTCAGGAGGAATACGTACGAAGTCACCTTGATGACGTACAGATACAAACTCTTCTGTTAAGTTACCATCTTTATCCATTGCAGAATCGGCCTGTGCAATGACAGTGCCTACTTCTTCAATCGCAGACAGGTATTCAACTTCATCTGTTACACGACCATCAACCACTTTACGGTATGGGGTTTCCAGGAAACCAAAGTTGTTACATTTCGCATAAACAGAAAGCGAGTTGATCAAACCAATGTTTGGACCTTCCGGTGTTTCAATTGGACATACACGACCGTAATGAGTTTGATGTACGTCACGTACTTCAAAGCCTGCACGTTCACGCGTCAAACCGCCGGGACCAAGCGCAGAAACACGACGTTTGTGCGTGATTTCAGACAATGGGTTGTTTTGGTCCATAAACTGAGACAACTGGCTTGAACCAAAGAACTCTTTGATTGCAGCAGCAACAGGCTTCGCATTGATCAAATCTTGCGGAGACAGGTTGTCAGTTTCAGCTTGTGATAAACGCTCTTTAACAGCACGTTCTACACGAACCAGACCTACACGGAATTGGTTTTCTGTCATTTCACCCACAGAACGAACACGACGGTTACCCAAGTGATCGATATCGTCGACTTCACCTTTACCGTTACGGATTTCAACTAATGTTTTTAATACATCAGTGATATCTTCGTTCGAGAGAATGCCTTCAACCTCACGTGACTTCTGGTCTGTACCGACTTCGTAAGGACGACCCAAACGACGGTTGAACTTCATACGACCCACTGGAGACAAGTCATAACGTTCAGAAGAGAAGAACAAGTTATTGAATAAGTTTTCAGCAGCTTCTTTTGTTGGTGGTTCGCCAGGACGCATCACTTTGTAGATTTCTACCAATGCTTCTTCACGATTGCTCGTTGTATCTGCACGTAGAGAATCTGCAACGAATGAACCGCGGTCGATATCATTAGTGAACAGAATATTGAACTGCTTCACGCCGCCTTCTGCAATTTTCACCATGATTTCATGGCTTAATACAGTATTGGCCGCAATCACATCACCATCTTTTAATGGGATATCTTCAGCAGTGATACGCTCATACAGGTACTCATCAGGCACTGCAAGTTTTTCAAGACCTGAAGCTTCCATTTGACGTACATGACGCGCATTGATACGTTTACCTTGCTCAACAATTGCCTTGCCATCCTTGTCCAGGATGTCAAATTGTGCCATTTCGCCACGCAGACGTTCAGGCACCAGGTCAATCTGGTAGCTACCCATGTCAAGATACACAGGTACTTTCTCGTAGAACATGTCGAGAATGTTTTCGTTGCTATAACCCAAGGCACGAAGCACCACAGTCGCAAGCAATTTACGACGACGGTCAATACGTACATAGACCAGGTCTTTGGCATCGAATTCAAAGTCTAACCATGAACCACGGTAAGGAATAATACGCGCTGAATAAAGGACTTTACCACTTGAGTGAGTCTTGCCTTTATCGTGGTCAAAGAATACGCCTGGTGAACGGTGTAATTGTGACACGATCACACGCTCGGTACCGTTAATTACAAAGGTACCGTTATCCGTCATCAATGGCATTTCGCCCATATAGACTTCTTGTTCACGTACGTCTTTAATTGACTTCGTTTCACGATCTTTCAGGATCAAACGAATTTTTACACGCATTGGTGCTGCATAAGTTGAGCCACGAAGGATACATTCGCGTACATCAAACTCAGGCTTACCAAGACTATACTCAACAAATTCTAAAGCAGCATTGCCAGAATAACTTTCAATAGGAAAAACTGAACGAAATGCGGCTTGGAGACCGATATCTTCGCGGTTTTTTGGTGATTTGCCATCTTGTAAGAATGTTCTGTACGAGTCGACTTGAATCGCGAGCAAGTACGGAGCATCCATGACGCTAGGCAATTTACCAAAATTCTTACGGATCCGTTTCTTTTCGGTATATGAGTATGCCATCTGGAGTCCTCGGAAAGTGTAAACCAAGCCCGCCTGCAGAACGGGCTCAGAAGGAATTACGCTGGCCGATATGGCCACCACTCTTTACAAATGCTGCAATTTTTAGTGGTATTAAAACGCTTATCAATATTTTTTAATGAAAAATATTGGTAAACGTTTGTTCATTATGTTTATTTTCAATTTGTATGATTTTTATATCATGCAAACAAAAATCGAGCCGATTATTGTAACGCAAAAAGGCTGATGACCCAAGAGCCATCAGCCAATTTTTGGAGCCGATTATAAAAAAACCGGCTCCCTTAAGAAATTACTTAAGAGTAACTGTAGCACCAGCTTCTTCAAGTTTCTTCTTAAGCTCTTCGCCTTCTTCTTTAGAAACGCCTTCTTTAAGAACTGCAGGAGCGCCTTCAACCATGTCTTTAGCTTCTTTCAAGCCAAGGCCAGTCGCTTCACGAACTGCTTTAATTACAGCAACTTTGTTCGCGCCGAAAGAAGTCAATTCAACATTGAATTCAGTTTGTTCTTCAGCAGCAGCAGCAGCTGGACCAGCAGCAACAGCTACAGCAGCAGCAGATACATTGAATTTCTCTTCGAAAGCAGAGATAAGTTCAACAAGTTCAAGAACAGTTTTTTCAGCAACTGCGTTTAGGATTTCTTCGTTTGTTAAAGCCATGAGATTAACTCCAAATGGGTATTGAATGATGTGTGTTTAAGTTTGAGCTTAAGCAGCTTCTGACTCGTTTTTCTCTTGAAGCGCTGTAAGTAAGCGGCCCAATTTCGAAATAGGAGCTTGAAGAACGTTTGCAAGCATAGTAAGCGCTTTCTCTTGGTTCGGAAGATTCGCGATTACGCTAACTTCTGCACCCTGATAAAGTTTGCCATCAAATGCAGCAGCCTTAAGTTCAAATGCTTTATTAGTTTTAGCGAATTCTTCGAACAAACGTGCAGCTGCACCCATGTCGTCTTCAGAATTCGAGAAAGCTAAGATTGTTGGGCCAACAAGGTTGTCGTTCAAGATATTGAATTGAGTATCTTGAAGAGCACGTTTAGCCAAAGTGTTACGAACGATACGTGTAGTAACACCAAGTTTACGCGCTTCAACACGTAGAGTAGTTAACTGCTCTACAGTCAAACCTTGGTAGTCAGCAACAACAGCAGCAAATGCAGTAGAAGCAACTTCAGCTACTTCAGCTACGATCTGTTTTTTGCCTTCGATAAGAAGAGCCATTGTAAAACCTCCTAACGGTGATTTATGTACTTACGCGAAGTACACTCCCAATTCGCAAGACCATCACTGGACTCACACGCGGAGGATGAACAAATCACACCACCGCGTCTACGCAGGCTGGACTATTAAGAGAGAAGCATAAAACTCCCCTCGCCCGCGGTCTTTGACGCTGATAAATTTTCATTTACCAATTCAAAGTTTGCCTAAATTATCCCCTCTCCTTTTAGGAGAGGGCTAGGGAAAGGTTTAATCCTCTTCCCGACCTTCTCCCAGAGGGAGAAGGAGACATCTTCAGGGCTTTAAAATTCTGTAATAAGTCGAGACTTATTTAGAAACGTTTGCTACATCAACGATCAAACCAGGACCCATAGTTGAGCTCAAAGTGATCTTTTGAATGTATACGCCTTTAGACGTAGCAGGTTTCAAACGTTTTAAGTCAGCAACAAGTGCTTCAACGTTTTGACGAACAGCAGCAGCTTCAAAACCTACTTGACCGATCGCAGCATGGATAATACCAGCTTTGTCTACGCGGTAACGTGCTTGACCAGCTTTTGCATTTTTAACTGCAGTAGCAACGTCAGGAGTTACAGTACCCACTTTAGGGTTTGGCATTAAGCCACGTGGACCAAGGATCGTACCAAGTTTACCTACAACGCGCATTGCATCTGGAGCAGCAATTACTACGTCAAAGTCAAGGTTACCCGCTTGGATGCTTTCAGCAAGATCGTCGAAACCAACAACGTCTGCGCCTTCAGCTTTAGCAGCTTCAGCAGCAGCGCCTTGAGCGAATACAGCTACACGTACAGTTTTACCAGTACCTGCAGGAAGTGTAGTCGCGCCACGAACAACTTGGTCAGATTTACGAGGATCAACACCTAGGTTTACCGCGATATCTAGAGATTCTTTGAATTTAGGAGCTGGAAGGCTCTCTAAAACTGCAACAGCTTCTTCTAGCGTGTAAACTTTGTGCGCTTCTACAGCAGCTACAATCGCTTTTTGACGTTTAGTTAATTTAGCCATGTCTTAAAGCTCCACTTCCAAGCCCATAGAACGCGCAGAACCAGCAATGGTACGTACACGTGCGTCTAAATCAGCACCAGTCAAATCTGGTTCTTTAGTAGTCGCGATTTCTTCGATTTGAGCACGAGTCAACTTACCAACTTTAGTTTTGTTAGGTACAGCTGAACCCTTCTGGATACCAGCAGCTTTCTTAAGAAGAACAGCAGCAGGTGGAGTTTTCATGATGAATGTGAACGACTTGTCGTTGTACACAGTGATCACGACTGGAATTGGCAGACCAGCTTCAACTTTTTGTGTAGCAGCATTGAATTCTTTACAGAATGCCATGATGTTTACACCACGTTGACCTAGTGCAGGACCAATCGGTGGAGATGGATTCGCTTTACCAGCTGGAACTTGCAGCTTGATATAGCCGTCAATCTTCTTAGCCATTTCAAATTACCTCTGGGTGCAAACGCCGGTGAAGGCTCCCCAATGATTTCAAGTAACGATACCGTTACAACAACAATGCCTGACTTATAAATAAGTCAGGCGTTTTCAACCCATACAAATTAGACTGATTTTTCGACTTGACGAAATTCCAATTCAACTTGAGTTGGTCGGTTAAATACATTAATGGTCAGCGTTAAACGTGACTTTTCGTACTGAACTTCTTCCACCACACCTTTAAAGTCGGTGAATGGACCGTCAACCACGAGTAATTCTTCGCCTGGTTCAAACATCGTCTTAGGACGCGGTGCTTCGCCAGTATTGCGTACACGCGCAAGAATCGCATCTGCTTCTTTTTGCGTAATTGGTGCCGGTTTTTCAGCCGTACCACCAATAAAACCTAAAACTTTTGGACATTCTTTAACAATGTGCCAAGTATCATCGTTCATTTCCATTTCGACTAGGACATAGCCAGGAAAGAACTTACGCTCTGATTTACGCTTCTTGCCATCCTTCATTTCTACCACTTCTTCGGTAGGAACAAGGACTTCACCAAAGCTATCGGCAACAGCGCTACGCTGGATTCGATCATTAAGCGAACGCATCACTTGTTTTTCATAACCTGAATAGGCATGAATAATGTACCAACGTTTCATAGCTCTCTTACCCGATAATAAACTTCATTAACCAGCCTAAAATATAGTCAAAACACCACAATAAGATGGATGCAATTACGACTACAACAAGAACTTGCCAAGATGTGGACATCGTCTCTTGCTTGGTAGGCCAGGTCACTCGACGCAACTCAATTCGTGCATCTTTCAGCAGACGAATAAAGCCTTTGCCTTGATGGGTGGCGTATAATAAACCGAATGCTGCAACGATACAAGCCAAAATCACCCCAACGCGCACCCAAATATCATTCGCAGGTGCCCAGTACGCTGGTAAATATTGGTTTACCATCATTGCACCAACCAATAAAATCAAGGCGATAACCCATAGAACCATGTCTAATGGAGAACCAGAACTTACATCTACTGCAGGATTATTTCTTTGAGGAATTGCCGCTTCGCCTAATGCGTCGCGTGATTTTTCATTCGACATTTTTGTACTCGTCGTAGGTTTCGCGACTTATTATATGACCAATTTTGCCGACATCAAGCGTCTTTTTAGAAACTTGGCAGGTCAGGAGGGACTCGAACCCCCAACATTCGGTTTTGGAGACCGACGCTCTACCAATTGAACTACTGACCTGCAAAACAACAAGTTGGAGCCTAAGCTCCAACCTGCTTGTCTTATTCTATGATTATGCAGTTACTTTAGCAACTACACCAGCACCAACTGTACGACCACCTTCACGGATCGCAAAACGTAGACCTGGGTCCATTGCGATCGGGTGGATTAGCTCTACTGACATCTCAACGTTGTCACCAGGCATAACCA